>JAWOCH010000320.1:0-3544 GCA_046483865.1 Candidatus Brocadiia bacterium
TTGTTGCCGACGCGGTCGTAGTCGTGCGACCAGCCGGCCAGCAGCGTGCCGCCCGAGTCCTTCCAGCGGTGGTTCTTTATCCGGCCGAACGTGTCGTATCCGTAGCCGGACAGGTTCGAACCCGAATCGTTCAGATGCGTCAGGTAGGCCCCGTTGTGGTATTCCCGCTTCTCCAGCAGTTGCCCCTTATAGGTGTCGGTGGCCAGGTCGTTGGTGCCGTCGCTTACCACCGTGCGGCGCCCTACGGCGTCGTAGGTGTAGCTGAGCGTCAGGCTGCCGGGGTAGTCCATGGATTTGATCCCCGCTGCCCCTCGCGCAACGAATCGCCAGTACCGGGAACACTCACTCGCCTTCCGGCTCGGTGCTGCTATCGCACCGGACCTGAGTGAGAGCCGCTCTCACGGCCACGTGCACCTCTTCCCATGTGGGATCCATCTTCTCGGGCGGCATGGATTCGCACCGGGCCTTAAGCCGTTCCAGTACCGGGACGGCACGGTGCGCTGCCGGACGGAACCGGGCGAGGCCTTGCACAGCCGGCAGAAGCGTGATTGGATCGTCCTGGCGCTGGATCACCCCGACCAGAGCTGAGACGGCCTCCGCGGCGCTGGGGCCGAACGCGCCAAGCCCGCGCAACGCTTCCGTCCGCACACGCTGGTGTGTGTCGCTGGTAAGCTTGGTTAGTTTCCGGCTGGCTGCAAGAGCCTGTCCGGCCCGCATGCCGAGGGCGCTCCCGGCAGACGCGCGCACCTCGGCATCTGGCGACGCCGCAGCCTCCAGCAGACGGTCTAATGCCGGGTCTGACCGAGCCGTGAGCCGGCCAAGCGCGCATACAGCTGCCGGACGGAGGCTTTCCTCGGTGTCGTATAGCTCCAAGAGAACGTCCACAGCCAAATCGCGGTCCGCCTTCAGGTACCCCAACGTCATCACCAGAACAGCACGCCGCTTCTCGGTGAGTCTAGGGTCCCGGATCAGCGCCTTGAATTTCGCTATTCCCTTTCGCCCCGCTTTGCCGATAGCGCGCAGCGCAAGCGCTGGCCCTTGCCATCGGTCTCTGTCGAGCAAGGCCACTATGTCTGGCACCAGTGACGAAGCAGCTGGCCCAAGCCACATCGAGACGTCCAGGGCATACCCGGAGTTGTGAGCGTCCGGGGCGACTAGGGCATCGCGGATGGCAAGCAAGTGCCCGTCAGTCTGCTGTGTGATTTGGATCAAGGCAGCATGCGCATTCAAGCGGACGCGCAGTGACCTGTCCTGCGCTGCTTCAACGAGCGCGTCCACAGCGTTGGCCGCTATGGGTCCTACTTCCCCCAAGCGTCGACAGAAGTAGGCACGCATCCCTGGGTCCTTCTCACGCCTGAACCGCTCCACTAGGGCCTGGATGAATCGCTCAGGGTGCTTTGCTTCGGCTGCTACCTCCTGTAGGGTGTCGGCCAATACGAGCACTGTCACCTGGTCCTGTTCTTCCGCCATCCTCTCCACCAACACGCGCCCCATCTCAGTCAGGTCAACTCCACATTCGGCGAGGCGCCGCAACTGGCCAGCGGCCTCACGGCGATCCCCAGTAGAGCCATCGGCCAACTGCTCGACCAACCAACGCAGGCGCTCCTCGCGCGAAGCTTGCACGGGTCCCCCAACAAGAGCCGTGCGTGCCTCGGGTGACAGTGCCTGCAGCGCTTCCGCCGGGATTGCCTGCAACCCGTCGTGCAGAAGTGACTTCCGCCCCCTATGGCACGAGCTCTGGTCCTGACCTTCTCTTTGGTGGGCCGGATTAACCGCGTCAGCGCTTAGGCGCGGCCCCCCGACCAGCAAGGCAAGAAGAAGGGCCGTGACCAGCATCAACCTCATAGTCGCCCTGCGCCCTTCCATCGGCTCTGTCATGGCTATTCCTCCTGTGCGTTGAGCCCCGCGCAGGCGGGGCGGCAGTAATCGTTCAGAATCTGGCGCGCAGTATGAGAGCCGCTGTGTATGTCACCAGTGGAGAACTTGCCAGACCACCACCACTCTCTGCGGAAACTACGTTGCCGCAGAGAGCGCTCCACGTCAGGGGGGCCCGAGCGGCGGGTTCTCTCCACTGTCACGGACACATGCGTCGGTGCAGTGTGCTGCACTATGGTAGCGCCGAGGAGGTTTGCCTTATGGACAGTGCGGTAGTCTTGTTGGGCCAGTGGCTTGGTCACGCTACGGTACTGCCACGATGCTTCCGCCCGAGTTTTGAACCATTCATGGCCTGCGTGGTAGTAATTATCGACAGTCCAGCTGCAACGCGCACAGATACACTCTACAGCCATGGCTGTGCCGCAGCAGCGCCAGAGATTGTCCTGCTGGTCAACGTCAGCTGGGTAGGCCATGATCGCGTACCACTGGGTGGTGCCCTCGAAATGCTCAACCTTTAGCCCCAGCGCGTCGGTGCAGCCAGTAGGGGCGCCGCGGGCGTATTGGTAAAGGTTGCGGGAATCGGCATAGCCTTCGGGATCGCGCGAGATGAAGCGGCCGAGGGTGACCGAATACTGCCGGTTGCGGTAGTACATGAGGTCCGTCTCGGCATCCAGGCGTCTCGCGGTGAAGGCGTAGGGGTTCTCTACGTCGGAGTGCCCGTCGGAATCCGCGCTGCCGTCGGCGTCCAGGACCGTCGCGGTGCCATACGCATCATAGCGATAGCGTTCCACGACGGACTCCGAGTTGTCGCTGAGGGCGTATATCGAGTGCAGCGTGTTGCTATGATACCATACTTTCTCGTTCGTACCGCTGAGAATCTGCTGGCCTCGACGGTGCGGCGGCGAGCCGACTTGTGACTCCCATCGTTCATCTTCGTGACCCGTCCCAGGGAGCGGCTAAGTGTCAGCGTGTGGGGGGCCGGGTTGCCTGGAACTGTCTCCCTCGCACTGAGGGGCTGGCGACAGCGCGTCCGCTGCCTCACTCGAGGTCGGCTCCACGCTGGCCTCCGTGCTTCCGGAGTATGCTGCGGATGCGGCGCCGGCTACGCGCGTCCGGGTGGTAGGTCCAGTCCAGGGCCGTCTGTCCAGCACCGTCACCGTCCCTGGCGTTGACGTCCGCTCCCTCCTCAAGCAGCAGCTCGACCAAGCGCGGCCATCCAAGGCGGGCCGCCAACTGCAGAGGAGTCTCGTAGAACACTCCTCCATATGCATCCACCGGATGTCCGAACTCCAGCAAGAGCTTCGCCATCTCTGCTTGGCCATGAGCCGCCGCTACGTGCAGCGGTGTCCTGCTACCGATGCCACGGGCCATGGGATCGGCGCCGTGCTCAAGCAACACGCGACAAACCCGGACCTTACTCGACTGGGCCATGATCTGCAGAACCGTCCTACGGCCAATGCTGAGGTCCGGCTCGGCCCCGTAGTCAAGCAGTAGCTCCATCGTCTCGGTGTCCCCTGCCTGGGCCGCCTCCAGCAGCGGAGTCCATCTGCGGGCGGCTACGACGTTCGGATCGGCTCCGGCTTCAAGCAGCCTTTCCGCCACTTGATGGTGCCCGTTCGCGACCGCGAGCAACAGAGAGGTCCGGCCGAGCTTGTCTTTGGCCTCCAGC
>JAWOCH010000326.1:0-4801 GCA_046483865.1 Candidatus Brocadiia bacterium
TCTATCAGCCGGCCCATGCCCGGGCGGTCCTCGGGGTTCTCGCTGTCGTAGAGCCCGTAGGTGGAGGCGATGGCGTGGGTCAGTATGTTCATGCCGAACGTCTGGTAGTGGAACTGGGCCCCCGGCGTCTCGCCCGGCTTCATGTAGCCCGACGTGTTGCAGATGAGCTGCCGGAAGGTGATGTCACGGTCCACGGGTTTGGCGTGCCGCCCCGGCTTGGGTCCGCGCCCTTCGGGCACGTCCATCATCTCCGGGCAGTAATCCACGACCCGGTCGTCGGCCGAGGATACCTTCCCCTCGGCGACCGCTATGCCCAACATGCAGGAGTAGAGTGACTTCGCGGCCGAGGCCAGGTTCCGCCGCCGGTCGGGGCCGATGCCCTTGTTCCACTCGGCGGCGATGCGCCCCTCCCGCACGATGACCACGCGGTATGGCTTCTCGCCCGCCTCGGCGTCGAGCCAGCGACGGGCCTCTTCCAGCCGGTCGGCGTCAATGCCCACCGCGCCGGGCTCGACGCGTTCCCACTGCTCCGTCGGGTAGATCTCACTCATCGGGAGTCGCCCCTGAGTCGTCGGCAGCTCAGTTCCACGTTGCGCGGGCGGATGGTAGGGCAGGCGCCGCCGCGCCGTCAAGCGGCGCGCCAACCCCGTCTTGCGCGGCGCGCGGAGGGGCGGTATAAGGCCGCAATGTCCCGGCCGGGGTCTCTACAGAGCAGTGAACGCTGCGGGAGCCGACGATGGTGGTGAGAACGCTGGTTGTCTGTGTCGTGTTGATGCTGTGCGTCCTGAACAGCGCTCGTGCCGCCGAGGAGGAGTATCCGCCCGTCCCACCGCCGGAGGACACCTCCAGCTACGGCAAGCACTTCCAGCGCAGCATGACCCTGATGGCCACCAGCACGCCGGAGCGGCGCAACACCGTGCGCATCCTCTACTACGGCCAGTCCATCATGGGCCAGCAGTGGTCGGAGGAGGTGGACGCCTACCTGCGCGAGAAGTATCCCCACTGCGACTTCGTCACGAAGAACCTGGCCCTGGGCGGGTTCAGCTCCCAGCGCTTGGTGCGCACGATGGACTACGACGTCTTCCCGTTCTACCCCGACCTGCTGGTCTTCCACGTCTTCGGCAGCCACATTGACTACGAGACGATCATCCGCCAGGTCCGCCGGCGCACGGCCGCCGAGATCATCATGCAGTCCGACCACGCCAACAAGTGGCCGGAGCCGAAGGCGGAGAGCATCGAGGGGCAGGAATCGTGGTCGGCGAAGATGAACTACTGGCACCTGCCCGGCTTCGCGCGCAAGTACGGCTGCGCCTGGCAGCCGCAGCGCCGGGAGTGGGTGGATTACCTGAAGGCGCACGACCTGGAGCCGGAGGCGCTGCTGAAGGACGGAGTGCACCTGAACGAGCACGGGCGCTGGCTGATGGCCGAGCTGCTCAAGCGCTTCATGGTCTACCTGCCCGAGGAGCCGGACGACGAGTGGCGCGATCTGACGACTACCTACGTGGTGGGCCGGGACGTGCAGTGGCAGGACGGGCGGCTGCGGCTGGAGTTCGAGGGCAACCGCGTGGTGGCGCTCGCCGCGCCGGGGCCGCAGGGGGAGGCGCGGGTGCTGATAGACGGCAAGGCCCCGAGCGAGTTCCCCGAGTGCTACGCCTTCACCCGCCCCAGCGGCACGGCGGGCGTGGGCTGGCCGGCCATCAAGAGGATCTCCCACCAGACGCCGCTGGTCGTCGAGCAGTGGACGGCGACCTTCCACGACTTCAACGAGGACCAGACCGAGTTCACCTTCACCGTCGAGGGCTCGGTGACCGGCCCGGACGGGGAAGGACGGGCCGGGGAGAAGTTCGTCAGCGACAGCGGCCGCGTGGTCATCGAACCGCAGGACTGGGTCTTCGAGTACTGCAAGAAGGTCAGCGGCGAGAGCACGCCCGACGGCTGGCAGGTCCGCTGGCGCGTGGAGCCGCTGTTCGTGGACACCTACGCGCCGGCCGAGGTCACCGACCCGGCGGCGGAGAACGCAACGGTGCTGGCCTCCGGACTGACGAACGGACCGCACACGCTCGAGCTGGTCTCCGAGACCGGGCATGCGCCAGCCATCCAGGCCATCCGCGCCTACAAGCCCCCGCTGGAGTAGCCGCGCCTAACGCCGGCGACGCAACGCCCGCAGCACCGCCCCGCCGATGGCGACCATCACCGCCCCGGCCGCCGCGGCCAGCGCGGTCAGGCGCTTGCGTCGGGCCGTCCGGCGGGCCTCTTTGCGCGTCGGCCGACGTTTCCCTTCCTGCTCTTCTTCCATTCCGGGCTCCTCAGACCAACTGAGAGACGATCCACATCAGCGCGCCCCCGGCCGCGCCCATCACGCCGCCCCACACCTCCAGCCACGCCAGGTGCCGGCGGCTGTGGCGCAGCACCACGTCCTTCAGCTCCTCGGTCGAGAGCCGGGCCATGCCGTGCCGAACGACCGCCTCCATGTCCAGGCTGTCGGCCAGCGCATCCACCAGCGCGCGCAGGGCCGGGTTGCCCTCCGCCTGCCATTCGGTCAGGCGGGCGGTGGCCAGCCGCACGCCGACGCCCAGCTCCGCGGCGACGGCCTGCCGGACGGCCGCGGCCAGGCGCTCATCGCTCTCTAACGCCTCCTCGGCGGCGGCCACCCATTCCGCGGCCAGCTCGTGCAGCCTGCCGGGTCCGGACAGCAGCACGTCCACCTCCTCCTGCACCGCGTCAATCACGCGGTAGGTCAGCACGTCGTAATCGGTCATGCCCGTGGCGTGGCCGAACCGGCCGAGCGGCCCGCCGACGTCCTCGATGCGCTCGCGCACCAGCCAGTAGAACTCCGGCCCGTTCAGCGCGCGGCGCAGGGCCTCCGCCAGCCGCCGCGCCGCCGCGTGCAGCGCATCTCCGCCGTCCAGCGCCCGCCGGGTGGCCCCGAGCGCCCTCCGCAGGCACGCGTCGGCCAGTTCCTCTGCGGCCGAAGCCTGACCGTCAGCCGGCGCATCGGACAGGCTGTCCGCCAGGGATGCCGCCTGCTCCTGCAGGCGCTCCGTGAACCCTGACTCGCGCACCGCCCGCGAGACCACCTCCGGGGTCATCAGCCGCTCGCTCACAGCGCGCGCGATGGCGTCCTCAATCTGCGGCCGGTCGCGCTCGAGAATGCCCGTGTAGGGCAGCCGCAGCCGGCGGCTCGGCCAGGGGTCGAACAGCGCCTTGATGGCCATCCGGTTCGTCAGGCAACCCACCAGCGCCGCGCCGCCCACGTAAGCCAGCCCGGCCAGCCAGCCCGGCAGGGCGCCGAACCACGCCGCCAGGCCGACAGCCGTGAGCAGCACCGACGCCAGCGCCGTCCAGTCGCCCTTCGTCATTCCGAACCGCCGCCTGTGCTGTTGTGCGTCCCTGTCCACGCGCACGAAACTCCTTGTTGGCTCAGCCAGCCGCCCGTGCATTCTTCACGCTGGCCCGCAGCCGGTCAAGCGGGAGCGTGCCCTCCCCAATCAATCCATCCTTTGACACTGCGACTAACGCGGCATAGACTCGCGTTCGTTCTGGCCGGGATCCGACCGACACGCGGGAGGGAGACAATGACGCTGGAGACTCGACCTACACCGGGGGATACGGACTGGTTCCTCCACGACCGGTTCGGGCTGTTCATCCACTGGGGCACCTATGCGCTGCCGGCGCGCCACGAGTGGGTCAAGAGCAAGGAGCAGATGCCCGACGAGGAGTATCGGAAGTACGGTGAGCATTTCGACCCGGACCTCTACGATCCCCAGCAGTGGGCGCAGGCCGCCGCGGACGCCGGGATGCGCTACTTCGTGGTCACCACCAAGCACCACGAGGGGTTCTGCCTGTGGGACTCGGACCTGACCGACTACAAGGCCACCAACACGCCGGCCGGGCGCGACCTGCTGGCGCCCATGGTGGAGGCGTTCCGCGCGCAGGGCCTGAAGGTGGGCTTCTACCACTCCCTGCTGGACTGGCACCATCCGGACTACACGGTGGACCGGTTCCATCCCATGCGGGAGGACGAGGACTACATCGCCCGCGACGAGGAGCGCGACCTGGATCGCTACGTGGACTACCTGCACGCCCAGACCCGGGAGCTGCTGACCCGGTTCGGGAAGGTGGACATCATGTGGTTCGACTTCAGCGTCGGCCCGTCGGAGCGCTTCCCCGGCAAGGGCAAGGACGTCTGGCGCAGCGAGGAACTCATCGAAATGGTCCGCGATCTGCAGCCGGGCATCCTGATCAACGACCGCCTGCAGATTGACCAGGACATCAAGACGCCGGAGCAAACGGTGCCGCGCGAGTGGGTGCGCGTGGACGGGGAGCCGGTCATCTGGGAGGCGTGCCACACCTTCAGCGGCTCGTGGGGCTACTACCGGGACGAAGAGAGCTGGAAGAGCGTGGACCAGCTCGTCAAGATGCTCATCGAGTGCGTCAGCAAGGGGGGCAACCTGCTGCTGAACGTCGGGCCGACGGGGCGGGGGGAGTTCGACCACCGGGCGCTGGACAGGCTGGCCGGCATGGGCCGCTGGATGAAGCGTCACAGCCGCGCCATCTACGGCTGCACGCAGGCACCCGAGGAGTTCGAATGCCCCGAGGACTGCCGCTACACCTACAACCCGGAGACCGGCCGGCTCTACCTGCACGTGTTCAGTTGGCCGTTCCGGCACCTCTGGCTGCCCGGCATGGCGGGGCGGGTTGAGTACGCGCAGCATAAAAAGCAGCAACAAAAATCTTACCAGTATAAAATAAAAAATCCCGTCCATGCAACTTTGCATAAACGGGATTTTTTCAGTCTTTT
>JAWOCH010000350.1:0-11949 GCA_046483865.1 Candidatus Brocadiia bacterium
CCGAGGAGGTCGCCCGCCTGAAGCTGCAGGTGCTGACCAGCCAGGACCCCGACGAGCGGGTCGAGGCGCTGCGCAAGATGGTGTTCGCGCCGATGGAGGGGGCCAGGAAGGCCACCATCTTCGCCGGCGTGCTGACCGACCAGGAGGCGTCCCCCCGCGTGCGGCGGGAGGCGGTGCGCTCCCTGGAGCAGATCGGCTTCCGATCCGACATGGCCCAGGCCGTGCGCAGCCTGTTCACCGAGAGCGCGGAGGACGCCGTCTACGCCATTCAGCGTCTTGGCGCGCTGTTGAGCGACGCGGAGGAGGGGGAGGCGGCGCTGGTGCTGGCGGTGCTGCTGGAGACGCTTGGGCAGGCCCGCGAGACGGAGGTGCTGCAGGAGCTGCTGCGGCTGGTCGGCCGCTCCGCCTCGATGCTGGTGACCAGCTATCAGAAGACCGAGCAGTTCGTGCAGTCGGCTTTGCGCCAGTTGGGGCGCCGCTTCGACGAGCTGCGCCCCGACGTGCAGGAGGCGTTCGAGGCGTGCGCCGAGCCGGCGCCCGACCTGATGGGGGACATCCTGTGGCGGGAGGTGGACCGCACCGAGGACGCCCGCGTGCGGGGGATGCTGCTGTATCTGAGCGAGACGCTGGGCCGCACGCCGGCGCGCGTCGAGGAACTGGCCGAGAGGACGGTCTCGGAGCTGCTGAACCCCGCCCTGCCGGAGAGCGAGAAGGCCCACCTGCGCTACGCCCTGGTGCGGCTGGGCGAGCCGGCGGCCCAGGTGGTGCTGGAGCGCATTGCCGAGGCGGGGCACATCGAGCGCTCGGAGCTGATACGCGTGCTCGACGTGATCTGCACCGAGGCCCCCGTATCCGAACAGACGCTCGAGCAGGCCGTCCTCGCGCTGCTGGACCTGCTGAAGCTGGCCGACACGGTCACCCGGCGCACGGTGGTGGAGACGGCCGTGCTGCGCAACCCGGAGGTGCCCGGCGATCTGCAGGCGGAGCTGTCCGAGGAGCTTCTCACCCTCATGTCGGAGCTGAACCTGCCCGACACGCTGGACGTGATCCAGAACACGCTGCGCCGGATAGGCCGTCGTGCCCTCGCCGCCGCCTACGATCTGATGCGTCGCGCCTATCCGTCGGAGCCGGCCGAGCGGGCCGCCTCCGTGGTGGCCGGCATCGTCCAGGACCGGCCGGAGGACGTGCCCGAAGTACTGGCGCAGCAGATCCACGATTTGTGCATGGGCCTGCTGGGGCGGGAAGATCTGGAGCACGGCGGGTTCACGGTCACCCTCGCCGCCGTCTGCGGTTACACGGAGTGGGGCGCGGGACGGCTGCAGGAGGCGCTGAACGCGTTGCGCGAGGGGCTTTGGAAGCTGCCGTACAGCATGGACATGGTGGACGCGCTGGCGGTGATCGCCGGCTCGCCCAACGCAACCCCCGGCCAGCAGGAGGACCTGTTCGCCCTGTTCGAGCGCATCGTGCAGTTCCAGGCCCGCACCGGAATCGGCGTGCGGCGCGAGACGGAGGAAGGGACGGTCTACGAGTTCGGGCGGGAGATCCAGTTCGACGTGCGCGCCGTGCCGGCCGCCGTTCGGGGGCTGGAGCGCATATGCGTCAGCCAGCAGGCCGACCGGCAGATGCGCGAGCGCATCGTCAAGCGCCTGCTCATCCTGTGGGAGGGCGTCTCGAACGTGCGCATCGTCTGGGGCCCGGCCGGCGTGGCGGCGTTGATCCGCGCCATGTGCGCCGCGGCCTGCGCCCCCCAGGCCACGGTGCGCATGAAGGTCAGGCTGGGGGAATCGCTGCGCCGGTTCCTGAACAAGATTCGCGTGGTGGAGGCCCTCGGGGACATCTGCTCACAGCCCGACCCGGACCCGCAGATGCAGACGCTGGCCGTCGAGACGGGCGGTCAGATGCTGGACGGCTGGGAGCAGGCGGACGTGCAGGACACCGAACGCCGCCTGGCCCTGCTGAAAGCGGCCACCCGCGCCGCGGCCAATACGGCATTGGACGCCGAGGACGAACGCGTCGAAGCGCTGCGCGACTGCGTCGTGCGCGCCCTGTTCAGCGCGCTCCGGGAGGGCCTGCGGGGCGTGCGCGAGCCGTTGCTGACGCTTCGTGAGTCGCCCGTGATCGGCCCGGCCACGAAGCGAGAGATTGACGAGCGCCTCACTAAGGCGTTCGGGCTCGTTCCGGTCGGTCGGCGCCGCCGGGGGTGATCCGCTCCGCCGAGACCAGCCTGACCGTCAACCGCCCAACCAGCAGATCGGCCTCCAGCCGCAGCGGCACCCCGCCGGCGCGCGAGAGCCAGAGCCGTCCACCGTGCTCCCCCTGCTCGTCCGCGTCCGGTTCCGCATCGCGGACGGTCAGCGCCCAGCGTCGCGCCTGCCGCCAGCCCCCCGGGGCGGCCACGTTTTCGGTGTCCTCGCCGCGGCACGTCAGCTCATACTGGTCGTCACCCACCAGCATCAGCGCCCGGGCGGGCAACCGACCCGCGGCGGCCCGCAGAAGGAGAGAGGCCGGGTCCAGGTGGCCGTTGAGGGGCACTTCGAGCCGCTCGGTCTCGTCCTCCGGGTATTCGTGCTCCGTCACGACCGCCACGCCGGCCTGGTAGTCAAAACGCGCCGTGCGCTCCTTGCGGCTGTCCCTGCGCCAGGTCGTTGACCGCGAGCGCAGCGGGCGCAGGCGGTCGGCCCCCACCAGTGACCAGCCGGAAGCGCGGAAGGCGCCCACAGGGCGCAGGGCCGGTCCGCTTTGCGCTTCATAGGAGACCCACCAGGCCCGTCGCTCGCCCAGGACGGCCGGTTTCACGGTGAGGGCGACCTCCCCGCCCGGCAGCCCCTCCCACCCGAAACGGTAGGTCATCCGCCGACTCACGAGCCCGCCCGGCGCTGCGGAGGCGCCCCCGCCGGGCACGACGTTGCCCGCACCGACCAGCAGCCAGGTGATCAGCCCGGCGGCCAGCGCGGCGGCAAGCGCAGCAATGGTGCGGGGGGCGGTCATGGAACCTCCAGCCACGATTTGCTGCAGACGGGCAGATTGACCTCCCCGCTCCTCCTGCGGTAACATGCAATCTATCTGCGACGCGGCCGGGCCCTCATTTCCGGCCGGGCCGCTAAAAGATAACGCTCCAGAGGGAAAGCAATCAATGGAACGGTGTATCCGATGGGTCGTCGTCGTGGTCGGTACTGCTGTCATGCTGGCGGGTTGCCGGGCTCCGGCGCCGCCGCCGGAGCCGGTGGCACAGCCACCGCGGCTCACTCCGCAGGAACAGCGCCACTACAGCCGGGCGGAGAGCCAGTTGCGCTCGCCCGACCCCGAAGTGCGGGAACGGGCCGCCGTGGCGCTGCTGTCCATGGATCACCCGCAGGGCGTGGAAGCGGTCCGGGAGGCCATCCTGCGGGGGGAGGAGCCCGGCGTGCGCCTCAGCGCCATTCGGGCCGCGGCTTTCTGCGTAGACCATCGCTGCTTCGAGGCCGTACTGGCCGCCGTCGAGGATCCAGATCCCCAGGTCCGACAGGAGGCCGCCGCCACGCTGGCGCGGTTCACCCGGCCGGAGGAAATCCAGGCCGTAATGGACTACCTGGAGGCGCCGGGGACTGAACCGCCTCAGCGGCAGGTTCTGTACCGGGCTCTCGGCCAGGGGCTGGCCCTCCGGGCGGTGCCCGCCCTGTTGCGCGGGCTGCGCAGCCCCGATGAAGAGAGCCGCACCGCCGCCTGGCAGGCGCTGCGTCACATTTCCCGCCGCGACTTGCCCCTGGATCCCGAGCAGTGGGACCAGTGGTGGGAGGCGAACTCCCACCGGACCCGCGAGGACCTGCTGCAGGAGCACCTGCAAGCCAGCAGCGGCGTGCTGGAAGCACGCACAGGCGAGCTGCAGGAACTGAGGGATCAGCACGAGGAACTGGCGGCCCTGGTCGGAGAGCCCGGCGCGGAGACGGGCAAAGCGCTGCTGGAAGCCCTTCAGAGCCGTCACGCCCTGGTGCGACGGTATGCTGCCTTCCGGCTGGCCGGACTGCCCGACGAGCGCCTGGCCGGGCTGAGCCTGGACGAGCAGCGCACATACGCCGTCCTCCGCGACGCCCTGGAGGACGACCAGGCGCAAGTGCGTCAGAACGTCATGCGCCTCGTGCAACGCGTGGGCGGGGAATACAAGGACCGATTGGTCAAGAAGGCGCTCCAGGACACCGACCCGTCCGTGCTGGCAATGGCGGCGGAGAGCGTCTCGGAGGATACCGGCCCGGATGCCATCGCCCGGCTGGAGGAGTTGCTGCGGGACTCGGCCGATCCCGAGGTGCGTGTGGCAGCGGCGAACGTTCTGGGCAAGGTGGGCTCCGCGGAATCGCGCGCTGTGCTGGTGGCCGCCCTGGAGGATCCGGAGGAGAACGTGCGCTGGTTCGCCGTCGAGGGCCTGCGCAAGCTGGGCGCAACCCAGGCGGTGCCCCGGATCTCCGAGATTCTGCAGGAGGACCAGAGCGCCCGCGTGCGGGCCATCGCCGCCACGGCCCTGGGCGAGCTGGGGCAGCCGGCGGGCGTTCCCGCGCTGCGCCAGGCCCTGAGCGATCCCGCCGAGCGCGTGCGCCAGAAGGCCGCCGCGGCGCTGCTGCTGCTGGCCGCCGACAACTATGAACGGATGCGCGTCATCGCAGACGCTTTCCGCGAGCACGGCATGCTGGCGGAAGCGCGCGAGGTCCTCACCCGCGTCGTGGACAGCTTCGGCGACACTGCCGAGATGCAAAGCCGGGTCAACCGCACGCGCATGGAGCTGGCCGAGATCATGAAGGAACAGGCCGATTTCGCCGGCGCCGCCCAGGTCTACCAGCAACTGGAAGCCGCCGGGCAGGCCGACGCGGAGCTGGCCCGCGCCATGACCGAGTGCTGGCTGCGGGCCGGTCAGCCTCAGCAGGTGGTAGACGCCGTGCAGCGATGGCTGAAGGCCCCCGGCGCCCCGCCGTCCGCGCGGGACGCCGTGGTGGCCGCCGAGCAACTGATGGAGGCCAACCAGCAGCAGGCCGCCCGGGCCGTCCTCGACGCGGCCGAAACATCGCTCGGGGCGGAGCCGGACCCGGAACTGGCCGAGCGCATCGCCGCCCTGCGCGAGCAAATGCAGTCCTGATGCATGTCATTGCGGAGGCCACGGAGCTTGTCCGCCGTCCGTCTGGCGACAGAGCGCCTCGAAAGGATGCCGCGTGGAGGGCGCGCTCTCCGTCCTGTGCGACGTCTGGCATGGACTCTCTGAGACCCATCGGGCCTCCCCCCACAATGAGAACCGATATGGCAACACGCGGAGCCAATGGCCCTTGTGCGGCAGCAGCAAGGTGCGCCGCCGTGCTTCTGTGCGCACTGGCGCTGGGCACGGGTTGCCGCGCGCCCGGCGTGCCTCCGCCGCCTCAGTTGAGCGCCGGCGAGCCCGCTCCGGCGCCCGCCGAGCAGCCCTATAGCTACCTGGTGCACGAAGTGCGGCACGGCGACACGCTCAGCAGCCTGGCCCGCAGCTACGGCGTGGCCTGGCATGAGATAGCCGAGGAGAACGGCATTCGCGACCCCAGCCAGCTCGAGGTCGGCCAGCTTCTGCTGATCCGCAGCAAGCCCGGACACCAGGCCCGCCAGGAACCCGAGCACTCGGCCGAGGAACCGGCCGAGCGCATACCGGTCAGCGACGCCGAGCTGCACCGCGGTCAGCCGTCAGCGCGGTTCTGGTGGCCGACGTCCGGGCGCGTGGTGCGCCACTTTCAGGCGCCGGTGCGGGGCCTGCCGGAGCCGGGAATCGGGCTGGCCGCCGCGCGGGGCACAGAGGTGTGTGCAGTTGCCGCCGGCCAGGTGCTGACCGTGCAGCACGCCGGCGGCGCCGAGCGCCCTCCCTGGGGAAGTGTGGTAGTGCTCGAGCACTCCGGCGACTGGGTCAGTTGGTACGCCCAGCTCGATCGCATCCTTGTGGACAGCGGCGAGCGGGTGGCCCGCGGCGAGCCCATCGGCACGGTCGGCTCCAGCGGCGCAACGCAACGAGCTGAACTGGCCTTCCGGCTCTATCGCGACGAGCGCCCCGTCAATCCCGAAGCCCATCTACCCTGAGAAGCAGGCGCGAGGCTTGAGCACAGGACGACGGCATACCGCAGCCCGCAGCAAACGCAGACCAACAGACGCGGAGGTCCGTTCCGAACGGAGATGGCGCGCCGGGGAGGAATTGGACGTTTCCGTCGCACTTCACGCCTCAAGGCTCTAACACCTCTTGTGGCACGCCCGCCCGAGCCGTTAACATAGCCTCTCGGGAGCGTAGATGACCGACAGCACGACCAGCCGCACGTCGCGCGAAATCCTGGTGGTTACCAACACCCCCGAGGACGTGCAGGCCCTGCGTGACCAGCTCGGCGGTGAGGGCTACCGCCTGCAGCAGAGCAGCGACGCGCAGCACGCCCTGCGGCGCGTGGTGGACGAGCAGCCCGACCTGGTGCTGCTGGACATCGGCGCCGCCGACGTGGAAGGCGTCGAGTTCTGCCGCGCACTGCGCTCCCGGCCGGAAACTGAAGCCATCCCCGTGATCGTCATCGCCCGAGACGGCGAGCAGGCCCCCCAGACAGTGCTCGACATCGGCGCCGACGGCTACATCGAGCGTCCTTTCCACAGCGCCGAACTGCTCAGCCGCATCCGAACCCTCCTGCGCCTGAAAGAGCTGCACGACAAGGTCGCGCAGCAGAACACCCAGCTCCTGGAGGTCAACGCCCGCCTGGACCGTCTCAACCAGGAACTGATGGCCCGCAACCGCGAGCTTGAGCAGGGCATACAGATGGCCCACCGGCTGCAGGAAGCCCTCCTGCCCCAGCAATACCCGCGCGTCAACAACATCAGCTTCTCACATAAGTACTCCCCCTCGGAGGTCATCGGGGGCGACGTGTTCCAGATCAAGGGCCTCGACGACGGCAGGGCGGCGATCTTCATCGCCGACGTCAGCGGCCACGGCGTGCGCGCAGCTCTCGTGACCAGCATTGTGAAGACCGTCATTGACTACATCGACCTCCAGGACAAGACGGCGGGCGAGGCGCTGACCGATTTCAACAGCCGCTTCCGCAGCGTCCTGGGCCCCATGACACCCCAGATATACGCCACGGGCGTGCTGATCATGGTGGACGGGGAGAACCGCCGCCTCCACGTGGCCGATGCCGGCCACCCCTGCCCCCTGCTGGTCAGCAAGGAGCACATGAGCGCCGCCCCCTTGATGGACATGGAGCAGACCGGCCCCGCGCTGGGCTTCGTGCCTGACCCGCACTACCCCGTAACCGAGCACGACCTGTCGGTGGGCGACATTGTGCTGGCGTTCACCGACGGAATCTACGAGGTGGTCAGCGAGGAGTTCGAGATGTACGGGCTGGACCGGCTCCAGAAGCTGGTGGCCGACAACGCCCACCTGATTCCGCGCGACCTGATCCAGCGCATCGTCACCGAGACCGACGAGTTCATGGGCTCGACCAAGCGGCCGGACGACGTCTGCCTGATCGCCCTCGAGGTCCACTGAGCGGACCCGTCCCCTGCAACCCCATGTAGCCCGGCCGCCCTCGGCCGGGACCCATGTAGCCCGGCCGCCCTCGGCCGGGAGCTGCTGCCAGGGCAGGGACGCAGATGCCCCGGGGCTATCCCGCCGGCCCGCGCCAGGCGGTGCAGTGCCGGGCGAAGTTCTTCAGCGCCCCGCTTTTCACTACTATGGTCCGCGGGCGCAGCACGGTGGCATACATGTTCAGCAGCGCGATGCAGTCCATCAGGGAGCGGTAGCCGCTGATGCCGGACATGTCAATGTAGACGACGCTGAACTGCTCGCCCAGCTCCAGGGCGGCGCGCACGTCGAACCCGTCCAGCACCTCGAAGCGGACCTCCGGATGGCGCTCGCGGGCGCGCGCAATGCACTTCTCGCTGATGTCCGTGCCGATGACCGTCCCGGCGTGCTCGGCCAGCACCTCGGTGGTAGTGCCCCACTCGCAGCCGATCTCCAGCACCACGTCGTCGGGGCCGACGCAGTCGGGCACCGTTGCCCGATACTCGCGCACGTTGCGCACGGCGACGAAGTCCGTACGGGGCCGAAACTGGTTCTCATTTGCCATGGCAACGCTCCGCGATGCTCGGGGCGCCTAAGGCACCCCGCCCTTTCTACCGCGCCCCGTCCGCGGCCTCAAGCTTCGCCCACTATCTCCGTCCGCACGCGGGTGACCGATTGCTGAAGGGCGCTTTCAGCCCGCCGAACGGCGGGCGTCTCAGCGGTAGCCCCGGCTGAGCGCCCGGCCGAACTGACGGCGTATCGTGAGCCCGCCGGAAGACCTGCCGGGGGGTAGAGCTGGTCAAAGGGCACACGCTATAGTACGGGCAGAAGCCGCAGACTGTGGCGTCTGCCGGGAGCGCGAGACCGAGACTGGCGCATTGCCACCAGGACGCCAGCGAACGTCTCTGGAGTGCGGCGCCTTGGCGCCGCTCTGGATCCCGGCGGCTTGACGCCGGATGCTGACAGAGGGCGGCAACCCCCCAACGGCAGAGGGGCGCCAAGCCACCGCACTCCAAAAGCCGGGCCTGTGCTACTGCACCGACCCGTGTGAAGTGCGCTGTTGAAGCTCCACTGGCGACTGCGAGGGCCGACATTCAGGACCCCCTTAGGACTGCCCCATTCCCAGCCGGTTCTTGGCGTCCCGCAGCATAGCTCTCACAATCTGCAGCAGTTCCCTGGCCTCGGCATCCGGCAGCTTGAACTCCCCCTTCAGGTAGCGCCCTCTGTCGCGCATTCCCGTGAGTTTGTTGAGCGTATCGCTAAACGGGACGGCCGTATTGCCAACCTGCGCCCACGCATCGTACCTCATCCTGATGTACTGGTGCCGCACGCCGCGCCGTAGCTTCCCGTCTGGAACGGTCATCATAGTCGCCTTCGCAGCCAATTCTGCGGCGCTGAAGAGGTTGTCAACTAAAGGCGCCCAGAGCCTATGCTCAAAGCAGTTCTCAGATGCCGCAAGGAATGCGCCTGCTCGCCGAATGTGCCTGCGCGCAAGGTGCTTGTTGTAGCGAGCGTCAAAGACAATCAGCCAGCGACCGGGAGCGTACACAAGCGTGATGTGCGCGCAGTCTTTGTTTTCGAGTTCCTCCTGGACCCCTATCACGTCCTCGATGTCTTGTATTCCGCGCAATGAAGGAGGCGGGCCGACCTCCTGCTGGCTACCATTTGTCAGGCTGACCTGCACGCGGGCTCTGACCTCCTGATTGAGGCGAATAGCCGGCGGTCCACCGGTCAGCGAGAAGATGATCTGGGCCGCCCACAGATGAAAAGGCCCGAACAATTTGGCCATGTCTTGTCGCTTCTCGATCTCTGGCCGTACATAGAGGCTGATGATCTGCCCGAACAGCCTCCTGATACCTTCTGGACCCAACGAAGCAGGGGCTCGAGTTCCGTTGCCCTGCGGCTCCTCGGCTGTCGACATCTCCTTCACCAGCTCCCATTCAGAAGCAGAAAGGAGCCCCCGTTACTGCTACCATGATATCTCTGCACCGGCCCTGTGGCAAGTGCTGGACCTTGTGGTCGGCCCCGATGAAGCTTGACATAGGGCATGCAAGTCGACGACGTTGGCTTCCGTACGCCCTGGAGGGACCAACGGATGGTGCTGTCGGATTCAGCTTGCGCGGGGGACCGCCCCCAGCGGTGACTCAGCGCTCCTGGTCCTCCTGCCAGCCTACTTCCTGTTCCAGTTCCGCAATGAGCCGGCGCATCTGGTTCAGCAACCCGGGCAGGTCGCGGCTGACAACGTCGTAGACCTCCTCCATGTCCACGGTGCCGTACTCGTGCGCCAGGACGTGTCTCATGCCGATGATCAACGCCCAGGGCACCTCGGGGGCGCGCTCCCGTGTGTCTCCAGAGACCAGGCGCGCCGCTTCGCCGATCACCTCAACGCAACGGACAACCGCATCCTGCGCCATCTCATCGGCAAGGAACTCCTCCAGCGAGCGCAGCCCCAGGAACCGCCGCGCGCGCTCGGCATGGATACGCATATCCTCGCACTTGACGAGGTCCCGCCGGTGGGGGTCAACCGGATTCATAGATGGGTTCCGTCTGGCTGAGCGCGAAGCGGCGGAAGTATTTGTTGGGCGAACGCTCGACCGACTTCCGCGTTAGCAGATCCACGGGCCGTCCAAACAGCTCCTCCAGCTCCTGCTGCAGGGCAACGAAGCTCAGGCCGCCCCGCACTCCAGACTCGAAGCTCACCAGCACGTCCAGATCGCTCCCCGCCTCCTCCTCACCACGGGCCAGGCTGCCGAACACCTCCAGACGCGAGACACCGTAGCGCCGGCAGATCTCTGCAAGGCGTTCGCGGTCAACGTGCAAATCGTCCGTCAGCATCGCTCTCCTCCCCCAAGTCCGTAACGCTCTCCATTCTAACGGCGCCTCGTGCCCGGTGAAAGCGTCTTCCACCGCCCCCGCCCGACGCCCGGCGCGTTGACGAAGCCCGTTGCGACACGTAGGCTGTGGCCCGACTGAACTGCCGAAGGGAGGGCCACCCGTGCTGATTGACATCCACGTTCACGCCAGCCGCGTGCCCGGACCCCCGCGCCCGGACGGAAGCCGATACCCGACGCCAGCCGAACTGCTGCCGCATATGGACGAGGCGGGTATTGACCGGGCCGTCCTGCTCAGCAGCGCCAGCCCGGAGTGCAAGCGGCACTACGTGCCGCCACAGGACGTGCTGGAAATGTGCGCGGCCCACCCGGACCGGTTCATCCCGTTCGCCAACCTGGACCCCCGCATGGTGGGCAACTCGCCGGACAGCGACTTCGCGCCGCTGCTGCAATACTACAGAGAGGCCGGATGCAAAGGCATCGGGGAATACTGCCCGAACCTGCCGCTTGACGACCCGCTGAACATGAACCTGTTCCGGCAAGTCGAGCAGGCGGGCCTGCCGCTGACCTTCCACCTCGCGCCGGAAGTGGGCGGCCACTACGGGTGCTTCGACGAGGTCGGCCTGCCGCGGCTGGAGCGTGTCCTGGAGGCATTCCCCCACCTGACCCTCCTCGGCCACTCGCAGCCCTTCTGGGCCGAGATCAGCCGGGACGTCACCCGGGAGAACCGGAACACATACCCCGGCGGGCCCGTCGAGCCGGGCCGGGTGGTGCAACTGATGCGCCGGTATCCCAACCTGCGCGGCGACCTGTCGGCCGGCAGCGGCCACAACGCCATCAGTCGCGACCCGGAGTTCGGCCGCCGGTTCCTGGAGGAGTTCCAGGACCGGCTGTATTTCGGCACGGACGTCACCCACGTTCCCCAGGACACGCCCATCGTGGGCTACTTCCGGGAGCTGAAGCAGCAGGGGCGGATCTCCGAGTCCGCCTACGAGAAGATCACCTGGCGCAACGCCGCCGGGCTGTTAGGCCTTGAGCTGGAGGGCACCGAGTCCGCTTCCCTGCAGGCAGACCGCTGAGGCACAGCGGCTACATCGGCCACTGCGCGCGGCCCGCGGCGAAGCCACTCTCCAGGCAGGAGCCCGGCGGCAGCCCGGCTCCAGATGCCTCGCCGGCCGGGAGGCTTGACGGGGGTGGAGGACGGCATTAGGCTGCGCAACTGGTATCTGATGCGCCGCTGGCAGAAACGCGGAGGAGAGCTGCATTGCCGGATGGCCAAAACCCCATCCGCGTGGGTATCGTGGGCTGCGGGCGGATAGGCATAGACGGCCATCTGCCCGACGTGCGCGCGGCCGGCGGGTGCACCTCGACTGATGAGTGACTGTGGAGGACCGAGATGGAAGCGCATTTGACGCCCAGGGAGCGGGTCCGACTCGCGCTCGAGCACAGGGAGACCGACCGGGTGCCCATCGCCATGGTCTGCTCCGGGTTCGGCGGCGACCTGCGGGAGGAGCTGACGCAGCACCTGGCCCGCGAGCGGGGCGTGTCCCTGGAGGACTACCTGCGTCCACTCATAGACATACAGACCGTTGGTCCGGGCTACGGGGG
>JAWOCH010000369.1:0-3702 GCA_046483865.1 Candidatus Brocadiia bacterium
ACCGCAGAGGGCGCGGAGGACACGGAGAACTGCAACGAACGGACCAACCACAACTACACGACGAGCACTACGGACAGCATGGACTGGATAACGGGATAGACAGGATGTGCAGGATGAAGGCGAACGAACGGACGAATCGAAGCGGCTCCACGGCCGAGGGCGGCCGTGCCACATCCCGGAACCGCTACGCTACCCAGTCTCGGGGCGGCCGACAGAAACGGCCGCCTGCCGGGGGCGGCCGTTGTGGTCAGCAGCGCTCGACTGCCTCAGTCGGGGACGACGTTTATGCGGCGGCCGGCGAACTCCACTTTGCCGTCGCTGGTGGCGAACAGGGTGTAGTCCCGCCCGCAGCCGACGTTGTGGCCGGGCTTGAAGTGGGTGCCCCTCTGGCGCACGATGATCCCGCCGGCGCGCACCTGCTGGCCGCCGTAGCGCTTGACGCCGAGGAACTTCGGGTTGCTGTCGCGCCCGTTCCGTGACGAGCCCTGTCCTTGTTTGTGTGCCATTGTCGGGGTCTCCGCTATTCGGGGTGGATCTCTCGGATCAGCACCCGGGTGTATTTCTGCCGATGGCCCATCTTGGCCTGGCGCATCTTGGTGGCCTGATGGCGCATCATGGTTAGCTTGGGTCCCTTCTCGTGGCGGACGACCTCCGCCAGCACGCGCGCTCCGGGCAGGACGGGGCGCCCGATGCGGGGCCCGTCGTCGTCGCTGAAAATCAGCACGCGGTCGAACTCGACCAGGTCGCCTTCCTGCGCGTCCATCAGATCGAGCCGGACCTGCTCGCCAGGGCTGACCTTGTACTGCTTGCCGCCGTTATCAATCACTGCGTACATGGGAAAACCGGAAAAACGAGATGGAGGGCAGTTCAACAGAGGCGTATTCTACCCGGATGCGGGCGGGCTTTCAACTGCATAACTCAAGACGAACCACGGAGACACGGAGGACACGGAGAAAGACGACGTACTGATGCCAACGACAGAACGGCAGAGGGTCAAACCGCAGAGGTCGCAGAGGGCGCCGAGGATTGACGGCGGCGGAAGGGCACGGCTCACCACGAAGGACACGGAGAAAGACGACGTACTGATGCCAACGACAGAACGGCAGAGGGTCAAACCGCAGAGGTCGCAGAGGGCGCCGAGGATTGACGGCGGCGGAAGGGCACGGCTCACCACGAAGGACACGGAGAAAGGCGACGTACTGATGCCAACGACAGAACGGCGGAGGACCAAACCGCAGAGGTCGCAGAGGGCGCCGAGGATTGACGGCGGCGGAAGGGCACGGCTCACCACGAAGGACACGGAGAAAGGCGACGTACTTATGCCAACGACAGAACGGCAGAGGACCGAACCGCAGAGGTCGCGGAGGGCGCGGAGGACTGACGGCGGCGGAACGGCACGGCTTCCACGAAGGACACGGAGAAAGACGACGTACTTATGCCAACGACAGAACGGCGGAGGACCAAACCGCAGAGGGCGCAGAGGATTGACGGCAGCCGGGCGGGCACGGCTCACCACGAAGGGCACCGCTCGATAGGCTCATGGCCCTGAGCTTGTCGAAGGGCTCCCTGCTGTGGCTGCGTCGCACGGGCGCTTACTTCGTAACGATTTCCCGGCCCTGGGCGTTGAGGAACTCGATCTTGTGCTGGCCGGCTTCCATGTGCGAGTCGGCCACGACGCGGATGTCCTTGCCCGAGGAGTCGGAGAGCTGCTGGAGGCGCTTGCGCATCTCGTTGTTCAGGAAGTTCGCCGCGGGGGGCGAGGCGACCACACGCACGGCACTGAGGTTCTCCATGTCCAGGCCGGCCTTGACCTGGCGGAGGGCCTGGAGGGCGAGCGTCTCGTGACTCTTGATCTGGCCGGTGCCGCCGCAGGCGGGGCATTCGGTGTAGGTGGACTGGCGCAGGCTCTGGCGCTGCCTCTGGCGTGTCATCTCGACGATGCAGAAGGGCGACATCTTCAACATGCGCAGGCGGGCACGGTCCTGTTTGAGCGCCTTCCAGAGGGTGCGCTCCACCTTGCTGCGATGGTCGCCATCGTTCATGTCAATGAAGTCAATGGCCACCACGCCGCCCAGGTCGCGCAGGCGTATCTGGCGGGCGATCTCCGGGGCGGCCCCCATATTGATGTGGAAAGCGGTCTCCTCCGCGTCGCCGCGTCCCTTATAGGTGCCGCTGTTAACGTCTATTGCGACCAGCGCCTCGGTCTGCTCCAGCACGATGCTGCCGCCGCTGGGCAGTTGCACGGTGCGGCTGTGCATGCGCTCCATCTCCTCCTCCACCCCGTAGTGGTGGAAGAGGGGCTCGGGGTTGTCGTGCAGCTTGACCTTGCGCACGTGGCGGGGCAGCACGGCCCGCAGGAACTCCTTGACCTTGTCGTAGACGTCGGCGCTGTCCACGGTGATGCGGCGCATGTCCTCGGTGAACGAGTCGCGGATGGCGCGGGTGACGGGGTCGCTCTCCTGGTAGACCATGGCAGGGGCCTGGGAGCGTTCGGCGCGCTGGCTGATGGCCTTCCAGAGCCTCAGCAGGTAGTCCAGGTCGCGCTTGAGGTCTCCCTTGCTGCGCCCCTCGCCGGCGGTCCGGGCGATCAGGCCCATCCTGTCCGGCACGTCCAGGCCCTTCAGGATGCTGCGCAGGCGGTTGCGCTCCTTCTCGTCGGTGATGCGCCGCGACACGCCCCGGCGGGTCAGGCCGGGCATGAGCACCAGGTAGCGGCCGGGCAGGCTCAGGTAGGTGGTCAGGCTGGGCCCCTTGTCACCGATGCCTTCCTTGGTGACCTGGACCAGGATCTCCTCCCCCTCGCTCAGCAGGCTGCGTATGTCGCTGCTGCCGCGCTTGCTGCGGTCCTTCGGCAGCACGTCGGATGCATGCAGGAATCCGTGCTTGCGGTAGCCGAACTCCACGAAGGCCGCCTCGATGTTCGGCACCAGGTTCACCACCACGCCCTTATGGATGTTGCCGACGATGTGTTCTTTGCCGGTGCGTTCCAGGAACAGGTCCTCCAGGCGGTCGTCCGCCAGGATGGCGATGCGGACCTCTTCCTCCTCTATCACGTTGATCAACATTTCTCGTTCCATAGCGTCTCCTCTCTGTGGGCCGGTCTCAGCAGCTACGAAGACAGACGCACGTGCGTACGTTCGATGGCGCTTTCGCGGTAATCCTCCCCGGCGCGGCACCCCAGTGCTTCCAGCACTTCCTCGGGTCGCGCGGTGCCCGTCTGGTCCCACCGCAGCAGGATATGCAGAGCGTCGTCCTCCAGCCGCAGCGCTTTCAGGTAGCGGCGTATCTCCACCTGCCGGACCGTGTCCTTGCGCTGGCGTTCTGCAACCACCTCGTCCCGTGCCATCAGTTCGTCGAGGCTGTCCCGGGTCAGTTCGTGCTCGGGCAGCAGGGGCACGCGATAGGACAGCTCGGTGGGCTGGCGGCTGGGGTGAGGCGAGGTGACTTCGGCCGAGAGGATGCGTATCCCTTCGGGAAGCTCGGCCTGGAGCCGGGATCGGAACTCCGCCGGACGCATGATGGAGGACAGCCCGAAGTCGGCGACTTCGTTCAGTCCAGCGCAGCCGACGCTCAGTGCGGCGGGGAGACTCAGACGGGGCCGGGGATTGTGCCCCTCGCTCATGGCGATGGGGAGGTCGGCGCGTCGCAGCGCCCGTTCGTACACCCGCATCAGGTCATGATGCGATATGAAGCGTATGTCTC
>JAWOCH010000081.1:0-26395 GCA_046483865.1 Candidatus Brocadiia bacterium
GTATTAAATGCACAATGTTCCCGGCGAACGGGTTAAGCAGCGGCAGCAGGCGCCGCAACGCCTCCAGACCCCTTCCGGCGAATACCAGGCTGAGCAGGTAATGGTCCGAGTCTACCCAACCCAACTGGGCGACCTGCCCGGCGCCCGGGCCCATCACGGCTCGATAGAAGTAAGTAGCCAGCACCAGCACAACCAGGCCGTACAGCAGCGCAAAGTAACCTGTCCAGACCTTGTTGCCCTTCAGGGCGAGATGGTACGCCGACAGGATGTCCCGCCAGTCGCCTCTTCGCTCGCTCATTGGTCCCCCCGGCTCAAAAGAGTGGCTTTTCCCTGCACGCTCGCCGCCGTCACTGTATACGGCTCAGTGGCGCTTTGTCAACTCTAATCGCCCGCCTGTCCGGCCTGGTCCTCCCCCTGCTGCGTGGGCGGCGCGTCCGGCAGTGGGCGCTCGATGCGATGCTCCTCATCGAGCCATTTCCCCAGGTCAAGCAGCCGGCAGCGCCGCGAGCAGAACGGGAAGTGCGGCACCTGCTGTTCCTGCGAACAGACGACCGTCCGCCCGCAGTTAGGACACTGGATCCGAAACTCTTCCGCCATCACTGCCCACCCCGCCTTCCGGCGCTCCGCTCGCTCCCGGCAACGGAGGGCAGTCCGCCCCTCAATCGTCGGAGTCTGTCGAATCGGCCGAATCCGAATCCTCGCCACCGCCGGAGGAGCGGCTTCCGGACGAGGTGCTCTTGTAGTCGGTAGCGTAGAAGCCGGAGCCCTTGAAAATGATGCCTGCTCCGGCGCCAATCAGCCGCTCCACGCCGTTGCCTCCACACTCCGGGCACTCCTTCAGCGGTTCGGCGGTGATGCTCTGGAAGACCTCGAACTCGTGCCCGCAATGCTTGCACCTGTATTCGTAAGTCGGCATGTCTTTGGTTTCCGCTGAAGCCGTGGAGGAAAGTAGGATTCTACGCCAACCCGCCCCCTCAGTCAAGGCAGTTGGGCTACGCGCCCTCCGCGTCCGGCGGCACAGAGCTGACGATGACCTGGCTGGGGCGGATGACCTGGTCGCCCTGAACGAAGCCCTTTTTCAGCTCTCTGACCACGGTGTTGGGCTCGATGTCCTCGCGCGGCTCCTGCATGACCGCCTCATGGTAATGAGGGTCGAACTTCTCGCCCACGGCCACGACGGGCTGGATTCCGAGCTTCTCCAAGGCCCCGTAGAAATCCTTCTCCACCAGGCGCAGCCCTTCCACAAGCTTCTCCCCGCCTTCGGTGTCTTCGGCCGCCTGCAGCGCCAGCGACAGGCTGTCAGCCACGGGCAGGATGACCTCTCCGACCGAGCGGGTGATCTCCTGGCGGGCCGTCTCGCGGAAGCGCTCGATGCGCTTCTGCAGGTTCTGGTAGTCCGCCACAGCGCGCTGGAGGCGCTGCAGGAACTCGTCTCGCTCCCTGGCCAGGGTCTTCAGTTCCTCGTATTCGGCGTAGGAGAGCTGAACGGCGGCGGGCGACTCGTTCGCTTCCTCCTGCCCGGCCTCCTGCTCCGGCTCCTCAAGTGCCTGCGAGTCCTCCGCAGAGGGCTCTGCCTCGGGGCCTTCCTCCTCGGCGCCCCCGCCGATCTCGATCTTTCTCGGGTCACTGCTCATTGCCTGTCTCCTCGGTCGGACGCCCGGGCTGCGCGTTTTCAGGCGCTCCCGGCGTCCTTCTGGTCGCTGCCCAGCAGGTATTCCTTGACTTTGTCCAGGAAGCTCTTCCGCCTGGCCGACACGTTGTTCTCTTCGATCCGGGCCAGCTCTCGCAGCAGTTCCTCCTGCCGCTCGGTCAGTTCCTGCGGGGTCTCCACCACAAGCCTGACCAGCATGTTGCCCCGTCGGCCCGTGCGCACCTCGGGCAGGCCGAGCCCCCGCAGCCGCAGCACCTCGCCGCTTTGTGTGCCGCGGGGCACATTCAGGTCATAGCGCTCCCCGTCCAGAGTGGGCACGGCCACCATGCCACCGAGCGCCGCCGTCGGGTAACCGATGGGCGCCTCGCAGTGCAGGTCAGCTCCGTGCCGCTCGAAGAACGGGTGGTCCCGCACATAGACATCGCAGAACAGGTCGCCCCTGACGCCTTCGGCGACGGGTTCGCCCTCGCCCCGCAGTTGCAGCCGGGCGCCTCCTTCGACGCCCGGCGGGATGCGCACGGTGATGTCGGTCTCCTCTTCGACGCGGCCGGTTCCGCCACACTCCGCGCAGGGCTCGGCGATGATCTTGCCAGTCCCACCGCAGCGGGGACAGGTTCGGCGCATACTGAAGAATGCCTGCCGGCTCTCCACCTGGCCATGGCCGCGGCACGTGGCGCAGGTGCGCAGGCCGTCGTCGGCGGCGCCCTGTCCTCCGCAGAGGGGGCACAGCTCCGCGCGCCGCACGCTGACGGTTCGCTCGGCTCCCGTGAGCACTTCCTCCAGGTCAATCTGCACCGACACGCGCAGGCTGCGGCCCTTCGGCCGCCGACGGCGCCGGCGCGCCCCTCGGAACAGATCGTCAAAGATGGACGCCCCGCCGAAAACGTCGCTGAAGGCCCGGAAGATATCGTCGAAGCTGCCGAACTCGCCAACGTGCATGCCCTTCAGGCCGGCGTGACCGTAGCGGTCGTATCGGGCGCGCTTGTCGGCGTCGCTCAGAACCTGGTATGCCTCGGCGGCCTCCTTGAATCTGTCGGCCGCTTCCGGCTTGTCCGGGTTACGGTCGGGGTGGTACTCGAGCGCGAGCTTCCGGTATGCCTTCTTGATCTCGGCTTCGGAGGCGTCGCGTTCCACTCCGAGCACTTCGTAGTAGTCGCGCTGGGCCATGCGTATGCCCTTCCCGCCTCTGGCAGGGCTCTGTGCGCCTTGCGACTGGGCCAAAAAGCAGGGCTGCCCCGAGGACAGCCCTGTGTAGCTTGCTCGACGCCGGCCGGTTGCCCTCACGGGCGGAGGACCGGCGGGCCGCTGCCGCGGCGCCGCCTCATCGGACGGCGTCCTCCGGCACGCGCTCGCCTTCCTCCTCGTCGCCGATCTCTGTGACCATGGTCTCGGTCGTCAGCAGCAGCGCAGCAACGCTGGCGGCGTTCTGCAGGGCCGTCCTGGTCACCTTGGTGGGATCAACGATGCCGGCCTCGATCATGCCGACGTACTGGCCGGTGTTGGCGTCGAACCCGACGCCGTCCTCCTGCTCGAGCACTTCGGCGATGACCACTTCGCCATTGAACCCGGTGTTCTCGGCGATGGTCTTCATGGGCGCTCCGAGGGCCGCGGCGATGATGTCGGCACCGATCTTCTCGTCGCCTCGCAGCCGATCACGCCGCTTCATGACGGCGTCTTTGCAGCGCAGCAACGCGACGCCACCGCCGGGCAGAATGCCCTCCTCGACCGCTGCCCGCGTGGCGTGCAGGGCGTCCTCCACGCGCGCCTTCTTCTCGGTCATCTCGGCCTCGGTGGCTGCACCGACGCGGATGACGGCCACGCCGCCGCTGAGCTTGGCCAGGCGCTCCTGGAGTTTCTCCCGGTCGTAGTCGCTGGTGCTCTGCTCGACCTGCTTGCGGATCTGGTCAATGCGCGCCTTGACGTCGGACGCTTTGCCGGCGCCCTCGACCACGGTGGTCTCGTCCTTGGTGATGGTAACGCGCGCGGCCTGGCCCAGGTCGCTGAGCTGAACGTTCTCCAGCTTCACTCCCAGGTCTTCGCTGATGAAACGGCCGCCGGTGACCACAGCCAGGTCGCCCAGCATGGCCTTGCGGCGCTCGCCGAAGCCGGGCGCCTTCACAGCGCAGCACGGCAGCACGCCGCGCAGCTTGTTGACCACCAGCAGGGCCAGCGCCTCTCCCTCGATGTCCTCGGCGATGACAAGCAGCGGCTTGCCCGCGTTGGCCACCTTCTCCAGCAGGGGCAGCAGGTCCCGCGCGCTGCTGATCTTCTCCTGGTGGATCAGCACGAAGGCATCCTCCAGCTCGCAGCTCATCTCCTCGGGGCTGGTGATGAAGTACGGGCTGAGGAAGCCCTTGTCGAACTGCATGCCCTCGACGAACTCGAGCTGGTCTTCGAGCGTGTTGCCTTCCTCGACGGTGATGACGCCGTCCTTGCCGACTTTCTCCACGGCGTCGGCGAGCAGGTCGCCGATGGCCGGGGCGTTGTTGGCGCTGATGGTGGCGACGTGGGCAACGTCCTCGCGGTCTTCGACGCCCTGGCTGTTCTCCTCCAGTTCGGAGACTACGGACTGGACGGCGGCGTCTATGCCGCGCTTGACGGCCATGGGGTTGGCGCCCGCCGCGACGGCTTTGAGTCCCTCGCGATAGATCAACGCGGCCAGCACGGTGGCGGTTGTGGTGCCGTCGCCGGCATCGTCACTGGTGCGGCTGGCCACCTCGTTGACCATCTTGGCGCCCATGTTCTCGAACTTGTCTTCCAACTCGATTTCCTTGGCCACGGTGACGCCGTCCTTGCTGACCTTGGGGCCACCGTAGCTTCTTTGCAGCACGACGGTTCGGCCCGTGGGGCCCATGGTCACGCGCACGGCGTCGGCCAGCTTCTGGACGCCTTTGAGGATCTTGTTGCGCGCGGAGTCACCGTACATGAGCTGTTTTGCAGCCATTTGCTCTCCTCCGGTCTGTTGGCTTTCCGTTGCGCCGGACCGACCGCCGGCGCGCGTCAATCAGGACGGATGTCCTCAGTCGGTGATGATCGCCAGCAGGTCACTCTCGCGCATGATGAGCAGTTCCTTGCCGTCCACCTCGACCTCGGTGCCGCTGAACTTGCCGAACAGCACCTGGTCGCCCTTGCTGACATTCAGCGGTGCGCGCTCGCCGTCGTCGGTCAGCCGACCGGGCCCGACGGCCACCACCTTGCCCCGCTGGGGGCGCTCTTTGGCCGTCTCCGGCAGGAAGATGCCACCGGCCGTCTTCTCCTCTTCCTCGGTCGCCTCTACGACAACGCGATCATCCAGCGGTTTGATCTTCGCCATTTGCTCCAATCCTCCGGTAGTCTGTTTGACGGTTCTTGACTCAGCGAGGGCGCGTCACATCATGCCCATTCCGCCGCCCATACCGCCCATGCCACCCATGCCGCCCATGCCTCCCGGGCCGCCCGGGCCGCCCGGACCGCCGGGCATCTCCGGCTCTTCTTCCTCTTCCTCACGGATCAGGCACTCGGTCATAAGCACCACCCCCGCCACGCTGACGGCGTTCTGCAGGGCGATGCGGATGACCTTGGTGGGGTCAATGACGCCCGCTGCGACCAGGTCGCAGTACTCGTCCTGCTCCGCGTCATAACCGAAGGCATAGTCCTCGCCCTTCTCGACGCGGCGTGCAGCCACGGCGCCTTCGACGCCGGCGTTGGAGGCGATGGTCATCAGGGGCACCCTCAGAACGCTCCGGACCACGTCGGCGCCGACGGCCTCGTCTCCCTCCAGCTTCAGCTTGTCCACGGCGTCGGCTGCACGGAACAGGGCCACGCCGCCGCCGGGCAGGATGCCTTCCTCGACCGCCGCGCGCGTGGCATTCAGGGCGTCCTCGACGCGCGCCTTCTTCTCCTTCATCTCGGTCTCAGTGGCGGCGCCCACGTTGATCTGGGCCACGCCGCCGCTGAGCTTCGCCAGGCGCTCCTGGAGCTTCTCGCGGTCGTAGTCGCTGGTGGTCTCTTCGATGGCGCGCTCTATCTGGCGGACGCGCGCCTTGATGTCGCTTTCGGAGCCGGCGCCCTGAACGATGGTTGTCTGCTTGGCGCTGACGGTCACTTTGCCCGCGCGCCCCAGCTCGTTCAGTTGCACGTTCTCCAGCTCGACACCCAGGTCCTCGAACACGGCCCGGGCGCCGGTCAAGACGGCTATGTCCTCCATCATGGCCTTCCGTCGGTCGCCGTAGCCGGGGGCCTTGACCGCGCAGCAGGTCAGCACGCCGCGCATCTTGTTCACCACGAGCGTAGCCAGTGCCTCGGCCTCGACGTCCTCGCTGAGGATCAGCAGGGGCTTGCCCTTTTCGGCCACTTTCTCCAGGATAGGAGCGACGCCGCGGCTGCTGCTGATCTTCTTCTCATAGATCAGCACGTAGCAGTCCTCCAGGACGCACTCCATGTCGTCTTCGTCGGTGATGAACTGCGGCGAGAGGTAGCCGCGGTCGAACTGCATGCCCTCCACCACGTCCACGGTGGTCTCCAGGGCCCGGCCTTCCTCGACCGTGATGACGCCGCTCCGACCGACCTTGTCCATCGCCCGCGCAATCATCTTGCCCACTTCGCGGTCATTGTTGGCGGCGATGGAGGCGACGGCGGCTATCTCGTCGGTGTCCTCGACGGGCTGGCTGCGCTTCTGCAGCTCCTTGACCACCGCCCCGAGCGCCTTGTGCATGCCGCGGCGCAGGGATGCGGCGTCGGAGCCGGCGACCACGCGCTTGAGTCCCTCGGCGCAGAGTGCCTCTCCCAGCACGGTGGCAGTGGTGGTGCCGTCCCCGGCGTCGTCGTTGGTCTGGGAGGCGGCCTCTTTGAGCAACTGCGCGCCCAGGTTCTCGTAGTCATCCTGCAGGTCGATGTCTTCGGCGACGGTCACGCCGTCCTTGGTGATCTTGGGGCTTCCCCAGCCTTTGTCCATGATGGCGTTTCGTCCCCTGGGGCCCAGCGTCTGCTTGACGGCTCGGGCCAGCTTCTCGATGCCTGCCTGGAGTTTCTCGCGGGCTTCAAGACCGAAGGCCAATTCCTTTGGCGCCATGTCGGCAATCCTCCTGGCGGTGCTTGATGCAGTCGGTGACGATGGGAAGAACGTGTCGCAGACAAGGGGTGCAAACCTCGTGCCAGGGGCTGAGCCCAGGCCGAGCGGCCGCCTCGGCTGCGAGCGACCCGCCACCAGAGAGGCGCACACAGCCCACAGTCGGCCTGTCCGCAGGTCCGCGCCTGCGCAGCGTTGCGTCACAGAAGCCCCTACCGGCCACTGTCAATCCGACAGCGGCTGACAGGGGCGCAACGTGTATCTGTCAAATTGGCAGCGCAGCCGCCAGCGGGTTACTGGCCCTCTCAACGGGGCAGTTCCCGCAGCAGCGAGTCCTGGGGATCCGGCTTCCAGCGGAAGTGACGGGGGAAGGCGGCGCGGCCCTTCTGCCACTGGCGCAGGGTGTGCATGAACCGGGCGTTGGTCCGACGCCATCCGCGCCAGACCCACCGCCCGGCGTAGCGCAGCATGGCGGTGCTGAGACGGAAGCAGGACAGCGAGCGCAGTGCGCTGCCCATGGAGTAGAACCGGCGGTTCGCCCGAAGAGCGCCCAACTGCAGCTCCAGGGGGCTCATGCGCGCGGGCTCGAACACCACGTGGTGGCCGTCGTAGAGGCTCCAGTCGTAGGTGAAGATGCGCCCCTGCTCGTCCAGCCGCTGGAACAGCGACGAACCCGGCACCGGAGTGAGAACCAGGAACTGCACGGTGTCCAGCCGCTTGTCCAGCGCGAACCGGACCGTTCGCTCGAACACATCCTGATCGTCCTCATCCGCGCCGAACATGAACATCCCGTGCACGTGGACGCCGTGGGCATGGAACGCGCCGACACAGCTCTCCAGGTCGGCCAGCGTCTGATGCTTGTTGAAGGCGTCCAGCGTGTCCTGGTTGACCGACTCGAAGCCCACGAAGACGCGCCGGCAGTTGGTGCGTTTCATCAGGGACAGCATCTCGTCGTCACGGTAGATGTCCGCCCGCACCTGGGCGTACCATCGCCGCGGGGCCACGTCCTCCCGCAGCATGGCCTCCATCAGTTCCTTCGTGCGGCGAGTGGAGGCGGTGAAGTTGTCATCGCAGAAGAAAACGTATCGGTCGCGCACGCGCCGCAGTTCCTCCACCACCCGCTCGACGCTCTTCATCCTGTAGCGGCAGCCGAACATCGGCGAGACGCAGCAGAACGTGCAGTTGTGGGGACATCCGCGCGTGGTCATCACGGGGACGATCTTCATCCTCCCCTGACCGTGGATCAGCGAAAAATCGGGGATGGGGATGTCGTCGAGTTCCCGCGTCAGGGCCTTCTTTTCCGTAGCGACCATCTGCCCATCCTGCATGTAACGCAGGTTGGGAACGCTGGCCAGGTCCCCGCCGTCCTCCAGCACGTCCACCAGCCGCGGGAATGCGTCCTCACCCTCGCCCTGGATGACGTAGTCGGCGTACTTGAGCGGCTCGTCCGGCATGAAGGTGGGATGGACGCCACCGAACACCACCGGAACCCCCTTCAGCCGCAGGACGCGGGCCATTGCGTACGCCCGGGGGGCGGTGGCCGAAGTGGCCGAGATGCCGACCAGGTCGGAAGCCAGGATGTCCCACGCCTCGGCGGTGCCCACGCGTGCCAGGTCCTCAACGTAGACGCGCACCTGGTGGCCCATCTGGTCGAGCATGGTGGCCAGTATGGGCAGGCCCAGCCGTGGGATGGCCAGGTGGCTGTAGACGTGATAGTCAGGTGACTTCGGTTCGATGAGTGCGATCTTCATGGCCGACATACCCCGCAAGCGACTGCTGCCCCCGAGACGCGCCCCAACGGCGCGAGCCTACCTGGTAGCGGAGGGGGGAGTCGAACCCCCGGCCCGAGGCTTATGAATCCCCTGCTCTGCCGCTGAGCTACTCCGCCACGGAACTGCCATTGTAGTGCGGCCCTCGGGGACTGTCAAGACCGGCACGGCCCGCACGCACGACGGCGATGGGCCGGACAACGGCATACCAGAAAAAGCGGCATAACTGACAACTCATGCACATCCGCGGAGGATCGGGAAAACGCAGTCTGCAGTTGATCCGCTGCAGACTACATGCTTCCCATCACACCATGCTCAGGTAAAGCAGCAACCCACCCACTATGGCGATGGCAACGACGACCAGGGCCAGCAGGCCGACCAGTGTGCGCCTGCTGAGTCCCCCGCCCACAAGGATGCTGGCCGGGCGCAGCCGCACCACGGTGGCCGGCCGAAGGGACACTATGTCGGTCCCTACGGCCTTCTCCCGCGCGGCCCCGATGCGGCGGGTCAGCTTCTCCCTCCGGGGGTCGTCCTCGTCCAGCAGCTCCAGTGCCTTCTGCCAGTGGTTGATGGCCTTGGCGAGGCGGTTCTCGTCGGCGGCCTCGGCTCCCTGACGCAGGGCCTGCTCCAGCAGGGCCTGCTTCTCCCGGCGGTCAATCTCCTCCAGCAGCCGCTTGACCTCGGGCTCATCCGGCATCGTGGTCAGAGCGAACTCCATCGCCTCACGGGCCGCCGCGAAGTTCGCGTCGGCCAGTTGCTGCCTGGCGGTCTGGAGCTCATAGCCCACCATCTGGTCAGTCTGCTGGCTGTTCTGATAGGCCTGCTTCACCTCCTCCAGTCCGGGGCAGTTGGCCCATAGCTCCCCGGCCTTCTCCAGCGCCGCGTGGGCCTCCTCGTAACGCTTCTCCGCCAGATGGTCCCGCGCCTCCTGCACACGGCCCTTGGCCAGCGCCATGCGCGACTTGATGTCTATCTCAACCGCATCCACCTCGAACTGCTCGTGGAACTCCTCGGGCACCTGCTCCAGCACCTGTGCGGCGGCCCCCAGCACGCCATCCCGCACCATCTTGCGGGCGTGGGCAACCTGCTGACGGTGGTGCTGCTCGCGCTGCTCCTGGTAGCTTTCGATGAGCCGCCGGGCCTTCTGCCGGGCGCGTTCGAACACCTTGCCCTTGACCTCGGTCACCTCCTGGAGGCGGGAGATTGCCTCGCTGAACTCCTTCTTCAGGGCGTGCTTGCGCGCCTGCTCCTCGATCTTGCTGATTCGGACGGAGGTCTGGTGCCGCCGTTGCTTCAGGCTGCACCCGCACGACATGCATATCTCGACGTCTATCCGGTTCTCCGCCCCGCACTCGGGGCACACGTCGAACAGCTCCGACAGATCGGCGCCGCAGTGCAGGCACGTCTTCTGGGTAACGGGGTTCTCCTTCTGGCATTCGGGGCAGACCACCTCCGCTCCGGTGACCTGCCGGCGATAGGCCCGCACTGCGTCCAGCATCTCCTCGGCGCTCTGGTAGCGCTTGCCGGGGGCGGCCTGGAGGCACTTCAGCACAAGGCTGTCCACGCGCGGATCCACTTCGGGGTTCATCTTGCTGGGCGGAGCGGGCGGCAGTATGTCAGGCACCTTGCCGGTCAGTATTCGGTAGATCACCGCGCCCATGCTGAAGATGTCGCTGCGTTCGTCGGCGCGGCTGACGTGCTGCTCCTGTTCGGGGGGCATGTAGCCGCGCGTGCCCATCACCTTGCGCTTGCCGCCGGCTTCCTCCTGCACCTCGGCCAACAGGCTGGCCACACCGAAGTCGGTCACTTTGACCATGCCCTGGTCGTTGACCATGATGTTGGCCGGTTTCAGGTCGCGATGCACGATGCCCTTGTTGTGTGCGTAGACCAGGGCCTGGGCGCACTGCTCGAAGATGTCCAGCAGGAACTCCTCCTCAATCTCGCTTGCCGACAGCAGCTCCCCCAGCGTGGTGCCGGCGACGTATTCCATGGCGAAGTAGTAGGTGTTGCCCTCGCGGCCGCGGTCAATGATGCTGACGATGTTGGGATGGTTGAGGCTGGCCAGCAGGTCGGTCTCACTGTCGAACTGCCGGACGAAGGACTCCTTGGTGGCGAACTCCTGGGGCAGTATCTTCAGCGCCACCCGCCGGTCCAGGGAGAGCTGTGTCGCTTCGTAGACGACCGCCATGGCCCCGGCGCCGACCATCTGCTCGATGCGGAAGCCCCCCAGCACGTCGCCTTTCTTGATCTCACCGTAGCGGGCGCGGCTCTGCGCGCTGCTGAAGCCGTTGGTGTCCCATCCGGCGGTTGAGCCCGGCTTGGCGGTCGCCCGGGTGCCGTTCTTTCCCCTGCGGCGCACCACCTTGAGCGACTTCCCGCACAGCGGGCACTGGATGCGCCCCACCCCCATGTCCGTCGTCCATTCGATCTTGTTCTCGCAGTAGGGGCACTTAAGGGTGGCCATGTTACCTTTCCGCTCCGGGGTGAGATCAGGTGTTGAGGGTGCGTACGGTTCTCTTATCATATTCTACCCCACCGGCGCCGTTTCCCGCAACCTGCGCTTCGGGCTCAGAGCAGTTCCTCGTCCGGTATGGGCTCCCCCAGAACCGGGCGGGCGGGGCAGCCTTCGCAACGCGGGCGGGAGCGGCAGAAGCGCTTGCCCAGCTCCACCAACTGGGCGTGGTAGTCCTCATAGAGCGCAACGTCGCGGGGCAGAGCGGAGGTGAACAGGTCGCGAAGCTCATAGTAGCCCGCGTCGGGGTCCAGCAGTCCGTGGCGCACCACCACGCGCATCGTGTAGGTGTCCACCACAAATACGGGGCGCTCCAGGGCGTAGAGCAGAATGCTGTCGGCCGTTTCCGGGCCGATGCCGCGCAGCGCAAGCAACTCCTCCCGAAGCTCTTCCGTGGACACGTCGGCGAGCGCTTCGACACTGCCTTCCGCCCTGTCCACAAGCCATCCGGCCAGCCGCCCCAGGCGGGCGCTTTTCTGGCGGTAGTAGCCCGCCGGGCGCACCAGTTCATGCAGCCGTTCGGGCTCCAGCGACGCCAGCACGCGGGGCTCCAGCGCGCCGGCCTCACGCAGGATGGCGATGGCCTTCTCGGCGTTGGACCAGTTGGTGCGCTGCGTCAGTATGGCGCCCACCATGACCTCGAAGGGCGTTTCACCGGGCCACCACCCCCTGTGGCCGAACCGCTCGCGCAAAGCTTCGTACAGCTCTGTCAGCTTCCGGGCCAGGTCCACGGTCAGGGCACCTTCTCGAGTGCGTACACGTAGCAGGGCCTGCCCTTCCACTCGCAACGGAGGGTCTCGACGATGCGGTTCAGGCCGACCAGCTCGACGGCACGCTCCAGGAGGCGCGCGTGGCGCGTAAGCCAGACGGAGAATCCGCCGTATTCCAGCACGCGCAGCGGTTCGGCTATCAGGCGGGCGAAGTCCTCCACGTCCCAGGGCCGTCCATCCGTCGGGTCGCTGTGCGGCGGAGTGGTCACAATGCGGGTGAAACAGCGGTCCGGAAAGGGCAGCGTGTGGGCGTCCCACACGGCCACGTGCACGTCGGCGCCGGCCGCCTCGGCATTCATGACGGCCCACTCCGCCCGGCGCGGGCTGGCGTCCCCGGCCACGATCAGCTCCGCCGGTCCCAGCAGCGTGCGCTCTATAGGGATGGTGCCCGTTCCGCAGAAAGGATCCAGAAAGCGCTCGTCGCGCACCGGTTCGCTCAGCCGCAGCATGGCGGCGGCCAGAGCGGGATGGGTCTCGCTGCGGTCGTAACGCACCTTGTAGGGGCGCCGCGACAGCGGCTCGGGAGTGAGTCGTCCCCGCAGCCGGCACCGCTCTTCCAGTACCTCGATGCGCAGCTCCAGCGGGCGCGGCTCGCCCACGGCCCGCCGACCGAGCGCGTCGGGTATGACCTCCCAGGCCACTTCCTCTACGTCCTTGTAGGTATAGCGGTGATGCCCGCTGCGCTTGACGCTGACGCTGATGTCGGGGCCGGCCGGCGGGTCACCGTTCAGCTCCGCCCACCGCTGCTCCCACCGCTCGACGGGCAGGCTGCGCAGCCGCTCGGCGATGTCGTCCAGGTCCGACGGTTCGGGACCGATCAGGAAGGAGTCGAACTGGAGGAACACGTTACCCGCCAGCCGAAGCTCCCGCAGACGCTCCACCGGTCCGTCGAACTCGAAAACGGCCTCGCTCCAGTGGTGCTCCGCCGCGACCTCGAGCCGGCCGGCGGCCTCCGAAGCCAGCTCCTCCTCCAGTCCGTAAAGGCAGGTCACCACGTAGGTGTCATCGTCGGGCGTCACAGACGGCTCTCCCTGGATCAATCCTGTGGAAGCCACTGGAGCGGGTCCCTGACCCACCCTTCCATCAACACATCGGGCCCCACGGTGCGGATGGCGCACTGCAGAAGCGGCAGCGCTTCTCTCATGCGCTCGACGCCCCGGGCCCCGACCGCCGTGACCGCCCCCTCTCCCCCGGCGATCTTCGGGGCAACGAACACCATCGCCCGGTCCACCTGACCGGCGTCGAAGAAGCTGCCCAGCACCTCCGCTCCGCCCTCCAGCAATACGTTGGACATGTCGCGCCGGCCCAGTTCATCCAGCAGGCCGGCCGGAGCGACCCGCCGGGGAAAACCGGCTGCGGCAGGCACTGGCACGCCCTCGCAGCCCCGCTGCAGCAGGGCGTCGAGCCCGTCGGGCGAATGCGCCTCCGGGTATGCCAGCAGAACGGGCGCCTCCCCACACGTGGTGACCAGCCGGCTATCGGCGGCGGGGCAGCCGCGCCCGCAGAGCACCAGGCGGCACGCCGTCCGGCGGGGTTCGGCCAGCCGGCACGTCAGCAGCGGGTCGTCCCGCTGCGCCGTGCGGCTGCCCACGGCAACGCAGTCCACTACGCCCCTGACCTGATGGACGAGCCGCCTTGCGGCGGTGCCGCTGATCCAGCGGGATGAGCCGGTGCGCGTGGCCGTCTTGCCGTCGGCCGTCATCGCCCACTTGGCCGTCACCAGCGCCCGTCCGGTGGCTGCACGCTTGAAGAACGCGGCGTTGGCGCGGACGGCCTCCTCCCGGCAGAGCCCCACATCCACCTGCACGCCAGCCTCCCGCAGCAGGGCGACTCCCCTGCCGCGTGTCTTTGGCGTAGGATCAAGCACCGCCACCACAACGCGCTGCAGGGCCGCCTCCACCAGCGCATCGGCACAGGGGGGCGTCTTGCCATGGTGGGCGCAGGGCTCCAGGGTCACGTACATCGCAGCGCCGCGGGCCTGGTCCCCGGCGGCGCGGAGGGCCATGATCTCCGCGTGCGGCCCGCCGAATCGCTGGGTGTGTCCCTCGCCTACCGCCCTCCCCTCGCGCACGACCACCGCACCCACCGGCGGGTTCGGCTCGGCCAGCCCCCTGGCCTGGTCGGCCAGTTCCAGGGCGCGCCGCATGTGCTGGCGTTCCTGCTCGCTGAAGCTCAAGGGCGGGCCCCCTCCTGAGGACGCGGCGGTAAGTAACCGGGCCGGGATTATACCTGCGGGGCCGCCTTGATTCAAAACGTCCGCTCAGCTACAATGGCCGCGTCACGCACCAGGGGCCTCTCCCAGGGATCCGCCAATGGGCAGCAACTCCAACCAAGGGCGCTTCGCCTATGAGTTCGAGCGTCCTATCCTGGAACTCGAAAAGCAGATCAAGGAGCTGTCCGAGCGGGCCGCCTCCGAGCACGAAGACCTGACCGAGCAGATAGCGGACCTCCAGCGCAGGCTGGACCAGATGCTGGAGGAGACCTTCTCGAACCTGAGCGCCTACGAACGCGTCTGCCTGGCCCGCCATCCCCAACGCCCCCAGCCGATGGATTACGTGAAGGCCATTTTCACCGATTTCATCGAGCTGCACGGCGACCGCCGGTGGGGGGATGACCGCGCCGTCGTCACCGGACTGGCCACGCTGGACGATTACCAGGTCATGATCGTCGCGCAGCACAAAGGGCGGGAGACGAAGGAGAAGATGGAGGCAAACTTCGGCATGCCGCGGCCGGAGGGCTACCGCAAGGCGCTGCACAAGATGCGGCTGGCGGAGAAGTTCGGCATGCCGGTGGTCTGCCTGATTGATACGCCCGGCGCGGCGCCTACCATCGCCGCCGAGGAGCGGGGTCAGGCGATGGCCATAGCCGAGAACATCTTCGCCATGGCCGGACTGCGGGTGCCTATCATCGTGCTGGTCACCGGGGAGGGATGCAGCGGCGGGGCGCTCGGGATCGGCGTGGGCGACCGGTTCGCGTTGCTGGAGAACGCCTACTACGCCGTCATCAGTCCCGAGGGCTGCGCGGCCATACTGTTCCGTGACGGCTCCCAGGCGGAGCCCGCGGCCGAGGCCATGAAGCTGACCGCCGAAGACCTGATGGAGGCGGGCATCATAGACGCCGTCATCCCGGAGCCCCTCGGCGGCGCCCACCGAGGCCCACAGAAGACCGCCCGCGAGGTGGAACGCTACCTGGCCTCAACGCTCGAGGAACTGGGTCAGATACCGGTGGACCAGCTCCTGGAAGAGCGTTACCGCCGCTACCGAGAGATAGGCCCCTACACGCGCGTACCACAGCCGGAGCCCGAACCCAGCCCGGAGCCGGCGGCCGAAGGCTGACCCCATTCAGCCCAGCATCTCAGCGGCCTGCTCGGCCCGGAAGTCCCGAAGATCATCCACCACCCGCTCCGCCTCTGCCAGTGCTTCGGCATCGTGAGTGGTAGTCAGCGCCACGCACACCATCCCGGCCCGGTGTGCCGCCCGGATGCCGGCTGGCACGTCTTCGATCACCAGGCACCGTCCCGGCTCGACCCCCAGCTTGCGCGCCACCTTCAGGAAGACATCCGGCTCGGGCTTGCCCCGCTCGACATCCCTGCCGCTGACGACGGCCCCGAAGTAGTCGCGGATCCCCAGCGCGCCAAGGATTGCCTTGATGTTCTCCGGCGGCCCGGAGGAGCCAAGCCCGATGGCAAAGCCCTGTACCGCCAGCTCCTCGATGAGTTGCACCGCGCCCGGCAGTGGCTGCAGCTCCTCACGCACCACCTGGCGGAACACCTCCTCCTTGTGGCGGTCAATCCGTTCCAGCTCTTCGGCGGAGACCTCCCGGCCCAGCAAGCTGGGGATGATCTCATGGTTGGGCCGGCCGAAGGTCTCGTGGAAGGCTTCCCAACCGATCTCCACGCCCTGCTCGCGGGCGATGGCCTGCCAGCTCTCGTAGTGGGCACTCGCAGTGTCGGCCAGGACTCCGTCCATATCGAAGATGACGGCGCGGTCGGTCGGGCTCACTGCTGTCCCCCGGGAAACCCGTGCACGGATCAGCGAGTGCCGAAGGCCAGGCTCAGTACCTTGAACGGCAGCCGAAAAGGCAGCGAGACGACGCGGAAAAACCCCCGGAAGGCCCGCAGCAGCGCCTCCCAATCCAGAAGCACCGGACTGGCGATGAACATGCTCGAGTAGGTCCCCACCAGGACGCCGAAGATCAGCGTCAGCGCCAGTCCCCGCAGCACGGGCCCGCCAACTACGGCCAGGACGACCACCACCATCAGCGTGGTCATCGAGGTGAGCACCGTGCGGCTGAGCGTCTGGTTGATGCTCATGTCGATCAGGTCGCCGCTGACCCGGTTGCGCCCCAGTATGCCCATGTTCTCGCGGATGCGGTCGAACACGACGATGGTGTCGTTCAGGCTGTAACCCAGGATCGTCAGGAAGGCAGCCAGCATGGCCAGGTTGATCTTGACCTCCCCGAACACGCCCAGCCAGTCCGCCAGGGCCACCAGCCCGGCGGTGATCAGCACGTCGTGCAGCAGGGCGATGACCGCCGCCACCCCGAAGCGGAACGCGTGGAAGCGGGCGGCCACGTAGAGCACGATGATGACCGAGGCGAACAGGACGGCCATCAGGGCGCGGCCCTGGAGTTCCTGGGCCACTTCGGCGCCGATGCTGATGACCTTCTGGACCGGTTCGGGCCGGCCGAAGGCATCCTCCATGCGGGAAAGGACGGCGTCCGCATCGTCGGCAGGGACGGTCAACCTGAGCTGCGAGACCACCGTGCCGACCTCGTAATCGTCGAAATCCACGATCAGCGCGTCGCCACTGACGCCCACGTCCGCCGTCTCGATGTAGTTGCGCACGTCGCCGAAGGGCATTGGGTTCTCAAGCTGCATCTCCACGATGCGCTGGCCATCACCCTCGGACATCGTCTCGAAGCGTACGCCACCGGCGCGGGGCGCAACGTCGGCGAACAGCGAGCGCATCGTGTCGCGCACCGGCTCCTGGCTCAGCTCCAGGCGCCACCTGGCCGACTGGGCGCCCAGCAGAACGATGCGCGCCTCCTCCAGGTCCTCCCGCTCGAAGCGCACGCGGATATCCTGCTCAGAGTACTCCTTGGTGAGGGTGGCGGTCAGGGCATCGCCTTCGATCTGCACTGTCGGCACGCCGCGCAACTCCGCCCCGGCGGGAAGCTCCCGCTGGAACTGCTCCAGCAGATCGGCTTCGGCACGGATCAGGAACTGCTCCGCCGGCGCCCACTCGGCCGCCCCCGCCGGAGCTACCTCCACCTGCGCGAACTGGCGTCGGGCCAGCTCAACCGCCAGCAGCTCGGGCCGGATCGGCTTGTCCAGCGCAAAGACCAGCGCATTCCTCGCCTCGTTCCATCGGCACTCGGTGACCTCGTAGTCTTCTCCCTCCAGCCCCGCCCAACCGAGGGCCAGGATCGCCCGGCGCCAGACCTCTCCGCGCCCGGCCGCGGTGCGCACGTCGCCCACGTAGACGGTCAACTCGCGGCTGAGCACTTCCTCGTCGGTGGGCACGACGTTGCTTATCTGCTCCAGCGCGAACGCGTTCTCGCCGCCGATCGCATGACGGATCCCCATCTCCTCGGCCGGCGCATCCAGAGCGAGTTCAAGTGAGCGGCCGTCGCGGGCCACGTCAATGCGTTTCTTCTCCTTCCCTTCGGCAATGAGTCCCGCCGCCTCCAGCCGGGCCTTTACGGGTGGCAGTATGTTGTCCTTCACCTTGTTCCGGCCGGCGCCCTTCAGGCGGATGCTGAAGTCTGTCGGCGCGCCCTGTCCCGCCCCGGCGGCGCGGAACGCCTGCACCTCGGCGTCGGGGTAGCCGGCGGCGGCCAGCCGCGAGCGCACGTCCGAGACGGGCGTCGGCTCTGCCAGCGACACGTTCACCAGAACGCCGCCGGTGAAGTCAATGTCGTAGAGGGCCGGTCCCCGCGTGAAGAAGGCCACCAGCCCGCCGGCAACCACGACGGCGGAGATGAAGTAGGCCGGCTTGCGGATGCGTGCGAACTCGATGGAAGGCGTGCCCACCAGGCTCAGCATCCGGAACCGCTCCATCCAGCCCTTCTCGATGAATGTCTCGAAAGCCAGCCGTGTGACCACCAGGGCCGTGAACATGCTCAGCAGGATGCCGAACGATAGTGTCACGGCGAAGCCCCGCACCGGCCCGGTGCCCACCAGGTACAGGATGACCGCCGTCAGCAGCGTGGTCACATTGGCGTCCACGATCGTCGTGAACGCACGATCGTAGCCGTTGCGCAGGGCGATGCGCACACCCTTGCCGCTATCGGACTCCTCGCGGATGCGCTCGAAGATCAGCACGTTCGCATCCACCGCCATGCCCACCGTCAGCAGTATACCGGCCATGCCGGGCAGCGTGAGCGCAGCGCCGAGCAGAGACAGGATGCCTATGAGCAGCACCAGGTTCATCAGCAGCGCGCCGTCGGCCACCAGGCCGCAGCCCATGTAGTAGAAGCCGATGAACCCGACCACCAGCAGTCCGGCCACCGCCAGGGCCAGCAGTCCCCGCCGGATGGAGTCGCGCCCCAGCTTGGGGCCGACCGTGCTCTCCTGCAGCAGCGTGATGTCCATCGGCAGGCTGCCCGCGCGCAGCACGTTCACCATGTCGCTGACATCCTGCTGGCTGAACCTGCCGCGGATGATGCCGGCGCCGGCGATACGCGTCTCGATCACGGGCGCGCTCTTGAGCACGCCGTCCAGGATGATGGCCAGGGACCAGCCCAGGTTTGACTCCGTTATGTGGGCGAAACGCCGGGCGCCGACGGCGTCGAACTCGAAGCCCACGGCCGGCGCACCGTTCTCATCCACGGTGGGATACACGTTTGCCAGCCGCTCTCCGGTGATGGCGGCCTCGCCCTTCTTTATCAGCGCGAAGGGCACGGACCGGTCGCCGTCCACCCACATGCGCACGTATTCCGGTGGCACCTCCCCGGCCTGCGCCTGGGCGTACATCTCCTCGAAGCGCTGCTTGCCGGAGCGGCGGGGCACGGCGATCTTGAACTCCAGCTTGCCCATGGTCTGGAGCCGGTTCTTCAGTTGCTCCACCTCGGCAGTGGTTGCGCGGGGCACCTGGATGAGGACTCGGTCGGTGCCGGCAGCCTGGATGCGGTACTCCTTCACGTTGCCGGGGTCAATGCGCTTCTTGAGGATGTCAATGACCTGCCCGGCGCCTTCCTCGAGGCGCTGTCCTTCCTGGGGGTTGAGCCGGTAGAGCAGTTCGGTGCCCCCCGCCAGGTCCAGCCCCAGCTTGATCTGCCCCCGCACGCGGGTGATGTGCTCCTCGACCCAGGCGCCGTCCTCCAGGCGCTCCAGACGGCGGACCTCGGTGTCCTTTGGCCCGGCGGCCAGCGGCAGCCAGCGCTTCTTGACGGTCTCCTGCCGGACCACGTATTCCTCGCCCACCTCGACGCCCTGCTCGGCCGCTTCCTCGGCGGTGTCGGCTTCCTGCTTGACCACGCGCACTCTCTCCACCACCACGCCGGCGGGTGGATAGCTGGCATACAGGGCCAGCAGCAGCGGCACTACCACGAAGAGGATCCATTTGGTCGCGCGCCCAGACATAGTCAGATGGTCTCTCCGAAATCGGGAAAGGAACCGGTCCGGCGCCACCGGCGCCCACCGGTTCTGCAGAAGGGCGTCCTGGCGGAAGCCTCGTTGCCTGACAGAACGCCGAATCATACCATTTAGCCCCCGCCAACTCAAGCGCGCCGGGGCCGCGGCCAAGGTCGTTCAATTCTCCCGCAGGATGATCTGAGCCGTGAGTCTTGCAGGCGCAGAAGGCTGCCGGGATATGCGCCATGTCCGCATTCCGAAGAGCGTCCGGCGGCAGGCCGCCGAAAGGCCAACCGGCGCCGAGCCGCCGCTCTGCAGTTGCGGGGCTTGCCCCGCCCATCTGCTGACTGCTCGCCGGCAACCTGATCTGGCCCCAAGCGACAGCGGACGCGACAGGGCGCGTCCCCCGGGGATGACGCCCCCGTGTGGCCCGCGACAAGGCGTCACTTCCAACTTGTGAATAGCCCTCGCGCGCCTTGACACGAGGCTATCCCGCCTTGTATCCTTGCTATACACGCTAACAGTCTGCCGCCCGCATACAATCGTCCGGTACGAGGAGGCCCGTACTTCTGGGCGATGTGAGATGGTACGAAATCCCTGGCCCATGCGAGAGTCCGAGGCTAGCAGGCGGCAATGGCCGCCGTCGAGGATCGCTCTGTCTTTGGCTAACTTGCCGACGAGGGGGTGATGCAGATGTGGGCGACGCGCAAGCGCCTGTGGCTGAGCGGCCTCACTATCACTATGGTGGCACTGCTGGCCCTTGCGGCGGTTCTACGTACAACTCAGCAGAGCGGGCCTGATGGCGCACCCGCCCGGGACCTGGGGCCGCAGCCCAAGATGCTGACGGCGAAGGCTTTCCTCACGCTGCCGCTTCCTGATGGGACGCCGCAACCGAAGATGGTGGACGTGGCCAGAAGCCCAAGTTATGTGCGGGTCATGGCCCTGTTCGGGTCCCCACCGTCTGCCGCTGACGGAGAAGCCTACACCGTCGAAGCGATCAGGGCGCTACGTGCCCAGCGGAGAGCGTACGTGCGCGCCAACATCCGGGACTACGGCGGCTTCTTCGTGAAAGGCTGGGTCCAGGTATTCAGCGACCCACAGGTCTACCAGATAGCTCACTCTCCGGATGCGGGGGCGCTTGCCTTGGCGCTCAGATGGACCAACCTGCACGCGCCAGATGCGGACGATTCTGCCTATGAGAGCAGCAATATGGCCGGTTGGTTGCCGCAGGGGCGCGACTTGCAGGATCGGCTGGAGGCGGCCAGCGAAACTACCATGTCCGCACTATCGTTCGCTGCCGTCACTCCTGAGGAGGGTGTGTTTCGCGCCATCAGCACGTTGAGGGCAGCGGATGTCGACGAAGCCCAGCGACTGGCTGTGACGACATTGGGAGCTGACGGTATGTCGCCCCAGATGATGCGCGTCGTACAGCTCCTTCCCGAACTCGTGGTGCTTCAGCTGGAGATTCCAGTAGAGGAAGAGGAGCCGCTACGTGTAGAAGCCGATCGCGACGAGCTCTTCGAGCTTCACCGAATGGGCGAGCGTTACATGGAGCGCACTTTTGAGTACGAAGATCGGGCCGACAAACCGCTGCTCGAACACCTGGAGGGCAAGCTGACTCGCCGCGAGGCGGAACGGGCCGAAGCTCGTGTGCGAGAAGAAGAGGATAGGTACTACCACGACCTATGGCTCGAGTGCTGTGACATGCTCGAGCGGTGGTAACCGCCGCCGAGCTTGGCACTTGAGAACCGAGCGCTCTGAAGCCTTGCAGCGCTGCCTGGAGATCTCATTGGTCTGGGGCTGTCCGGTGCCCCTCGGTTCCCCCGCGCATGCCCCTTCAGAAGTCGCCGGCGTTTGGCGTGAGTCCGGCGCGGCAGACTGGGACCTGTAGCCCAGCCCTGCCACTCCGCTCAGGGCCTTGAGCCCGCCGAAAGGCCGCCATCGGCTGAGGTCAAAGACGCGCATCACGGCCGAGGGCGGCCGTGCTACATCGTCCAAGCCCGGCTCTGGGGCCCGAAGCTGGCAGTTCGGATCGTTTGACTCGGACAGTTGAATGACTCTGGACCGCCGCAGCGTGGGTGACAGGGCGCCCCCACAGCGGCTATAATCCCTGAACTCAGAACCACGCCGTCCTGGAGCCGCCCGTGACTCACCTGTGCGTTTCACTGACCGAGCCGGACACGACGGCCACGCTGGAGGCGATGCGCGACCTGCCGCCCGAGGTGGAGTTGGTCGAGCTGCGGCTGGACGCGATGGAGTCGTGCCGGCTGGAAGCGCTGCTGGCCGGGCGCGACCGGCCCGTCATCGTCACAAACCGTCCCGAGCGCGAAGGGGGTGCGTGCCGGCAAGAGGAATCGGAACGGCTGGCCACGTTGCGCCGCGCAGCCGAGTTGGGCGCGGAGTACGTGGACGTCGAGCTGGACGCGGCTGCGCAACTGGGCGAGTTGCCGGCCGCAACGCGGCGCATCGTCTCCTGCCACAACTTCCAGCAGACGCCGGCCGATCTGGAAGCCATCCTTCAGCGCATCCGCGAGACGGGCGCCGACGTGGCGAAGCTGGCCGTTATGGCCAACGACATGCGCGACGTGACACCTGTGCTGGACCTGCTGCGGCGGCGCGCGCCCGACGGGCCGCTCATCGCACTGAGTATGGGCGAGCCGGGCATCCCCACGCGCGTGCTGGCAGGCAAGTTCGGCGCGTTCCTGACCTACGCCAGCCGGACGGCAGGACGCGAGGCAGCGCCCGGGCAGGTGCCCGTGGGTGAGATGCTGTCAATGTATCGGCTGCCGCAGCTCGGGCCGGAAACCGCCGTCTACGGAGTGGCGGCGAATCCGGTAGGCCACAGTATGAGCCCGGCGGTGCACAACGCCGCCTTCGCCGCCCTGGGGCTGGACGCCGTCTACCTGCCCTTCCTGGTGACCGATCCCGCCGCCTTTCTGCGCGACTTCGAGCGGTTCGGCCTGCGCGGCCTCAGCGTGACCATCCCGCACAAAGAGACCATGATGGAGCTGATGGACGAGGTGGACGAGACGGCCCGCCGCGTGGGCGCCCTCAACACGGTGCACATCCGGGATGGGCATCGCTACGGATGCAACACGGACGTGCGTGCAGCCGTGGAGGCCATCCGCGAGGCCGCCGCACGGGCGGGGATGGAGCCACTGGAGGGCCGGCGCGTGCTGATGGTAGGTGCGGGCGGGGCCGGCCGGGCTATCGCCGGGGGGCTGCGTCGGGAGGGGGTGGACCTGGTGATCGCCAACCGCACCGTGAGCCGGGGCGAAGCGCTGGGGCGCGACGTCGGCGCCGCCTGGTGCAGCCTGCAGGAGATGGAGCGGCTGCGTCCGGAGATCATCGTCAACACCACGTCGGTGGGCATGTGGCCGCGCACGGATCGGACGCCCGTGCCGGCGAAGATGCTGCGGGAGGACCTGGTGGTGTTTGATTCGGTCTACAACCCCCCGCGCACGCGGCTGCTGCGGGAGGCCGAGGAGGCCGGCGCAACGACGGCGGGCGGGTTGGATTGGTTCGTCAACCAGGCCGCCGCGCAGTTCGAACTGTGGACCGATCGGCCCGCGCCCAGGGAGGTCATGCGCGGGGCACTGGAGGAAGGGCTGGTCTCACCACGGAGGCACGGAGAACACAGAGAACGGCAATAACTGCAATAACCACTACGACACTACGAGCACAACGGAAGGGGGAAAGGCGGCAGAAACGCCCCGGGAAGCGAGCCGTCCCCGGCTGTGCTCGCTTCTCTGCGTCCTCGGCGTTCTCTGCGGTTAGGCCAGTCCGTTGTGTCTTTCCGTCATGCTCGCCGTGCCGTTGTGGTCCCTTCTTTCTCCGTGTCCTCCGTGTCTCCGTGGTGAGCTGTCTCGTTCAGCGGCCGAGGACCAGGCGGGCGGCGTTGGTGGAGGGCAGCCCGGCCTCCACGATGCACTCGGAGGCGGCGTGGATGTCGTATTCGACCCGGCGCAGGTAGACGCGCCCCTCGTCGCTGTCGTAGAGCACGTAGCAGGCGCGCGGGTCCAGGTCGCGCGGCTGGCCCACGCTGCCCACGTTCACGATGGCCCGCTGGCCGTCGGGCAAGTCGAACTCGGTCTCCAGGAAGCAGTCCACCGGCTCGGTGTCCAGAAACATGACGGGCACGTGGGAATGGCCGCAGAAGCAGAGCCCGGTGTCCAGATGCTCGAACGACAGGCGCACGTCGTAGAGCGTCTGCATGTACTCGAAGTACTCGGGGGAGAACAGCGTGCTGTGGACGACGGTGAAATCGTCTGCGCTGGCGACCAGCGTGCAGTCCCGCAGATACTCCGTATCCGACTCCCCCAGCGCCTGGCGGGTCCACTCGATGGAGTCCCGCGCATCGGCGTTGAAGTAGTCAACCTCCACCTTGCCGACGGCGGCCCAGTCGTGGTTGCCGGCGACGGTCAGTGCATCCAGCTCCCGGAGTATGGCGACGCATTCGCCGGGATCGGCGCCGTAACCCACCACGTCGCCGACGCAAACGAATCGGTCCGCGCCCGCATCTTCCAGATCATTCAGGACTGCCTCCAGGGCATGGAGGTTCCCATGTATGTCACCAAGCACCGCGTAGAGCACGCTACCAGCTCCAGGCCAACGGAACGATTCATTGTAGTGGACCCCGACCTCAGCGGCAAGGCGATGCGCCATCCGGGCATTTGACAGCGCCCCTTCAGCCCACACAATATGCCTTTCCGCCCTGTTTCGGTGCAGGAGCCAATGGAAGACCGCGTCATCTCCGTAGTCATCCCGGTTGCGGGTTCATCGCCTGCGCTCGGGGAATGCCTCGAGAGCGTGTTGCGCCAGGACTACCGGCGGACGGAGGTCATCATAGTCTGCGGCGCGGACGCCGAGGGAAGCACCGCGCTGCCGCCCGGATCGGAAGACGTGCGCGTCATCCACCAGGAGGGTCACTGCCCGAACGGCCGGCTGGTGAACGACGGCATGCGCGCGGCCCGGGGGCACGTGAAGGTGCTGCTGCGCCCGGAGTGCGTGCCACTGGGCAGGGGGTGGCTCCGCGCTATGGCCGAACCTTTCCGCGACGAGGACGTGGGAGTGGTCGTGAGCCGCTTTGCTTCCTTCGACGGCGACGAACCCGGCCTGGCCGTGCGGGTGCTGGAGTCGCTGTGGCCGCGCCACAGAGCGGCTGGCCAGAAGCGGGAGCACGTCAGCCACGCCTGCGATGCCTATCGCGCCAGCCTGCTGGCCGACGTGGGCTACTTCGAGGAAGGGATGCCCTGCCCTGGCGAAGCGGTGGAGCTTTCGCTCCGCGTGCGGGAGGCCGGCTACTCCATCGTCACCGCCCACGGGGCGCTTGCGCGATGCGGTGCGGCCGGCGGCCCAGGGGCCTTGGGGGCGCTGGGGAGGGCCCTTCACTTCGGCCGGGCGGACGCCCGGCTGTACCGCGAGCACGAAGTGCGCTGGCTGAATTCCGGGATCTTCTCGGCGGCCCTGTTCTCACTTCTGCTGCTGCCGCTGGCACTGGTCAGTCTGCCCCTGGGGCTGATCGCCAGCGGGCTGCTGTTTGTGTGGGGCTGGCTGCTGACGCTGCGGATGCCCGTGGTGCGCTGGGAGGTGCCGACGGCGGTGCTCAGTTTCGCGCTGTGGGTGGGGCTTGTGCTCCTCGTGCGGGACGGTTGGAGCCCGGGCCTTTTCGGGAAGGGCGTACACCCGGCGATACTGCGCCAGTGGCTTTGGCTGGCCGCGATGATCGGCACGTTCGGCCTGCTGCTTCTGAGGGCGGCAGGCGCGTGTGCGTGGCGCGTGCTGCGCCAGCCGAGGGGTTGGCTCTACGCGCTGCCGGCCGGTCTGCTGGCGCTGGCGTGGTGGCCGCTGGCCGGCCTGGGGCACATTCAGGGACTTGTCGTGGACTCACTTCGCCGTCGCTGAACCCGAAGGCGCTCACTGGGGGCGGAACTTGGCCACCGTGGTCTCCACCGACGCCGGCATTGACGACGCCCTGGCTCTCGTCCTTCTTGCTCATCACACCGGCGCTCCCGGCAACTACCTGCTGGCCACGGGCGGCAACGTGCCCCTGTCCGACGTAGTCAGCAACTGCGCCTACCTTGCGAAGGTATTCGGCTGGGAGTGCCCGCTGTTCGCCGGCTCCGACCCGCCCCCCGGCGCGCCCGTCAGGGACGCCGCCGACGTGCACGGGCCGCACGGGCTGGCCGAACGGGCCGTTCCAGCGGCCACGGCACCGGACCTGACGCAGGTGATGCAGGAGCTGGAAACGGAGACCGACGATGTGGACATGCTTGTGCTCGGGCCGGCCACGGATGCAGCGGCGCTCCTGGACCGCCCGTCCCTGGCAGAACGCGTGCGGCGCATCGTTCTGATGGGCGGCGCCTTCGAAGCTACGGAGGGCCGGCTCGGCAACGTTACTCCGTTCGCTGAGTTCAACGTGTACATGGATCCGACGGCAGCATGGCGCGTGATCGCCAGCGACGCCGAGGTGGCCTTCGTGCCACTGAACGCAACCAGGCAGCGCCTGTTCGGCGCCGCGGAGCTGCTGGCCGGGGCCGGCGGTGGGGAGCGCCCGAAGCTGGTCCGGGAGTTGGTCGAGTATCTGCAGGCAGCGCACGTGCGGCTGGGCGCCGGACGGGGCGTGTTTATGCACGACGTGATCGCCGCCGCCATCTGGGCCGGGCTGCTGGAACCGGAATGGGCACAGACCAGGGTGCAGGAAGTGATCCCCGACGGCGAGCGGCGTGGACTGATCATCACAGGCGATGCGGAGGGCGTGCCCGTGCGCTACGCCCGGCGGATAGACGCCGGCAGATTCCTCACTCTGTGGCGTCGGACGGTGGCTGCCCTGTAGCCTGCCCGTCGGCCTCGGCTTCTTCGCGCCGCCGCTCGGCCGCCAGTACGACCTCCCGCAGTGCTTCCCTGCTGCCGGCAGCCCGCCAGCGGGGGTCGAACTCGGGCTCCTGGGCGATTTCGGCCACGGCCATCAGGGCCTTCAGGTAGAAGTTCCGCTCCTCCGGGGGCGCCGCCATCACGAACATGGCATGCACGGGGGGTTGGTCCTCGGCGAACACCACGCCCTCCCTGCT
>JAWOCH010000143.1:0-3655 GCA_046483865.1 Candidatus Brocadiia bacterium
CTAGTGGAGCTTCAACATCGCGTTTCGCAGTAATGCATGCAGCAGCGAGAGACCGGCTTCTGGAGTGCGGTGGCTTGCCACCGCTTTGCCGTTGCGGGGCTTGCCCCGCCCCCTCGCGCTCCCCGGCGGCGAGCCGCCGGGTTCCAAAGCGGCGCCAAGGCGCCGCACTCCAGAGACGTTTTCACCCGTCGCAGCACCAACCGAACCCAATGAATCAATCTTGAAGGGCGACTAGTCCGATGTGCTCAGCGGCGGGTCGTTTCCGGCGGCACGTATGTCTCCTGGACAGCGGGAGCGGGTTGGTGCTGTTGAACCGTCGCGGTCGGCGGCTCGCACCCGCCCCGAAGAGCCAGGACCGCTGATGTGCATGCCGCAACCAAGGTGGCGAACGCAATCAGGTAGCTCACCTTCCGGTCCTTCTTCGCTTCCTCGCGCGCCTGCTGGCGGTCTTTGGTGGCTTCCTCACGCACCTGTCGGCGGTCCCGCTCGGCTTCGCGGCGATCTGCTTGGCGCTTCTCAAGCTCCACGGCAGTTCGGATGCGCATCCCGGGGCTGAGCTTGAAGAAGCAGCATGTCTCGCCTCGGTCGCGTATGAGTTCCTCGATGAGGTCCTGGAAGCCGTTCTGCTTGTCGTCCGCCATGCGCTGGGCGCGCCAAATAGCACGTGCGCAGCCGAAACCCGGATCGATCTTCCCGTTGCGATATGTTCTGAGTAACTCTCTGGTTTGCGCACGAGGTTGCGCATCTTGCGCGTAAGTGCTTTCAGGTTTCCGAAACTCCAAAGCAATCGTGGTTGCATCCTCGTGCAGGAAATGGCAGTGCCAGCATGAGTTGTCCGGGGCTTGACTGAGGTCTTCTATGGGATCCTGGTTCATGCCACCAGTGTGATGGATATGGCACGGGTCGTCAAGAAGACGGCGCGCCCCCGGTGGCGATGGGCGGCCCTGCGGTTGCGGCTGGCGGAGCGGATCACCACAATGCACCAAGGGTGCTCCGCGCCGTAGGCTGGAGGGACGCGTCCGCGTTTGCTGGTTGATGGGAGCAGAAGATGAGCGCGCAGGTTGACGTCGTGCAGGTGGCCGTCGGGGGATACGGGGCGTCGCTGCTGGAGACGCTGCTGGAGCTGGGGCAGGAGTATCCGCTCCGACTGGCCGGCATGGTGGACCCCGCCCCGGAGCAGAGCCCGGCGTGGGACGTGGTGCAGCGGCTGGACGCGCCGCTCTACGGCTCACTGCGGGAGTTCTATCGCGAGCACGGTGCGGGCCTGGCCGTCATTGCCTCACCCATCCACCACCACTGCCCGCAGACTTGCCTGGCGCTGGCGCAGGGCAGTCACGTGATGTGCGAGAAGCCGCTGGGCGCGACCGTCCAGGAGGCCCGCCGCATGGCCGAGGCGCGCGACAGGGAAGGTCGGTTCGTGGCCATCGGATACCAGTGGTCGTTCAGCCCGACCATCCTGCGGCTGAAGGAGGACATCATGGCCGGCCGTTTCGGCGCCCCGCTGCGGCTGCGGACGCTGGTGCTCTGGCCGCGCGACCATGCCTACTATGCCCGCAACGACTGGGCGGGTGCGGTGCGGGACGCGGAGGGGCGCTGGATTCTGGACAGCCCGGTCAACAACGCCGTCGCGCACTTCCTGCACAACATGCTGTTCTGCCTCGGCCCGGAGCGGGACCGGAGCGTCGAGCTGAGGGACGTGACCGGCGAGACCTATCGCGCGAACGATATCGAGAACTACGACACGGCCGCCCTCCGCTGCCACACGGCCGGCGGGGTCGAGGTGCTCTACTTCTGCTCCCACGCCGTGGCAGAGCAGAGGGGGCCGGAGTTCGTCTACGAGTTCGAGGACGCCACCTTGACCATTGACGGCCTCGGTGGGGAAGTGACGGCCCGGTTCGCGGACGGCGCCGAGGAGAGCTACGGCGTGCCGGACAACAGCCCCGGTCCGAAGCTTCGCGCCTGCCTGGACGCCATCCGCGACGGGCGGCAGATCCCGTGCGGCGTCGAGGCGTCCTCCGCGCAGACGCTGTGCATGAACGGGCTGCACGACTCGGCGGGCGAGATAGTGGACTTCCCGCCGTCGCTGGTGCGCATCGAAGGCGGGCGGACCTACGTTGAGGGGCTGGGGCAGGTGCTGAGCGAGGGCTACGAGGCGGGCGAGCTACCCAGCGAGAGGCAAGTCCCCTGGGCCGGTGAGGGCCGCACGGTTGACCTGACCGACTACGGCGACTTCCCCGGCGGGGGCTGACCTGATTCTGCCCTGCAGGAAGCATGGCTTGTAGCCCAGTCGCCCCCGGCTGGGAACGACCACAGCACAGGCGAGGGCGCCTGTGCTACATGCGGATCGTCAGCGGAAGGCGGCTCGGCGATCCGTAGCAGTGAAGCCATGTTTCCTACAGAGCAACCTGGTCTCTCACATGGCGGGGACAGCGGCTTCGGCGGCGATGCCGGGGGGCGGCAGGTCCTGCTCGGGCAGGACGACCCACTCCCCATGGGCTCGCCCGACCTCGTGGGCGAGCATCCACCACTCGAGGTGAATCTGCGCGCGGCGCATGTCTTCGTCATCGCGGAAGTCCCACCGCGGAGTCACGGCCGACCTGACCGCAGACGGATCCCTCAGTATCTCTTTCGGGTCGAAAGCGAAGTCCACCTCCACCCACTTGCCGAGCCGCTCCGCCTCATCCTTGTCGAAGCCCAGGGCCTGCCAGTCGGCGGGCCAATGCCCTTTGTTCCTGCGGACGTGGTGGGCCACCGCCTGCGCAACGTCCTGGAAGGCCTCGAGCTGTCCCTCGCGGCGCTCCTCCAGCAACTCCTTGATGCAGCTCGGGCCGCCCGTCAGCATGAACGAGACCAGGAGGGCACCGAAGATGCCCAGCAGCAGCCGCGCCCGCATTCGCCACAGCGCACGGGGGCTGTCCAACGAGTACTTGGTGCGGAGAGGGACGTCCGTGTGCCTGCACAGCTCATGGGCAAAGGCAACGGCTCTGGTGGGTCGGGCGTACGTCTCCAGCGACTGGCCCTTCGGCTTCTTCTGACCGTCCGGTGGCACGCTCGGACACAGCGAGACCCGATAGGCGCCCCCCGCCCACCAGGGCAGGGCGGCCAACCGCACGGCCTCGAAGGCTATCTCCCTCTCCTTCGGTCGGAACGGCCACAGGTGCCAGATGTACCGACACGTCTGGCTCCCCGGCGCGAAGATGAAGGTTCTGTTACGGGCGACGAAGTACACCCCGGAACCCATGCACAGCACCATGCTGATGTAGTAGATGGCAGCCGGGAACGGCCCCACGGGGACCATCCCCGCCGGCCCAGCGAGGACCAACGCGGTCAGACCGACTGCTCCGACAAGGAGCAAGAAACCAGCCACTGCGATCCTGGCCGGGGGGGTCCGCAGAACGAGTTCGCCGTCGGGGGTGTACTCGGTCTTCATGGTGCCGCTGCCTGCTACAGTCGCCCGACAGCCTACCAAACGTGGCGTCGCGGGGCAAGACCTCCTTCGGCCGGCCCCCGGATGGCTACGCCTCCTCGCCGACGGTGCGGGCGTTCTGCAGCAGTGTGTCCAGCGCCTCGGTCGTGCGCGCGCGCATCTTGCGGCTCATCACCGGGATCAGGAACGGCCACGGCGCGAACGGGGCAAGCGGCACCAGCAGGATGA
>JAWOCH010000201.1:0-8414 GCA_046483865.1 Candidatus Brocadiia bacterium
CGCGCAGCGACCCGTTCGGCGGTTCGACGATCACCAGCTCCGTCGGCTCGCGGACGTGGCGCAGCAGGGCGGACAGCATGTTGGGCACCGCGGTGGGGTTCTGCTCCATCAGGCCGGCCGCGCTACGCAGGACGCGCTCCGCCAGGCCCGCCTGTCCGTCGGCGTCGCCCAGCGCGGACAGGCGCTGCAGGACGTGCACAGCCGCCGAGGCGCCGCTGGGGGTCGGTTCGTCCTCGAAGGTGTCCGGCTGGGCTATGAGCGCCTCCGCGCGGTCGGGGGCTTCGTGGAAGCGGCCGGCGTCCTCGTCCCAATGGTCGCGGGTAATGCGCCGCGCCACGCGACGGGCCCGGCGCAGCAACTCCGGCTCGAACGTGCACTCGTAGAGGTCCAGCAGCGCGGCAGCGAACAGGGCCACGTCCGCCAGGTAGGCCGGCTGGCCCGAGCGCCCGTCCCGCCAGTTGTGCACCGGTCGGCCCCCGCGCCATAGCTCGCGCCACAGGAACTCCGCGGCCCCCCGGGCGGCCGTCAGGTAGCGATCCCCATTCGCTGCCCGGTGCAGTCGCGCCAGGCCCGTGATCATCAGCGAGTTCCAGTCCATCAGGACCTTGTCGTCCCTGTCCGGCGGCACTCTCTCCCGGCGCCGCTCCAGCAGGATCTCCCGCGCGCGCTTCAGCATTCGGCGCGCCTCCTCCGGGTCCTCGACGGGCAGCTCCTCGACGGGCACGGCGCGGTAGAGCACGTTCAGTCCGTCCTCCCAGTTGCCCTCCGGCGTCACCCCGAAGTGCTCCGCAGCCAGCCGTCCGAGTTCCGGGCCCAGGCAGTCCATCAGCTCGTCGCGGGTCCAGGCGTAGTAGCGCCCTTCCTCGCCCTGGCTGTCGGCGTCCTGGGACGCACAGAAGCCACCGTCCGGGTGGCACAGCTCGCGCAGGACGTAATCCGCCGTGCGGCGGGCAGCCTGCAGGTAGTCGTGCCGCCCCCAGGCCCGCGCGGCGTCCGCATAAAGGCCGATGAGCTGGGCGTTGTCGTAGAGCATCTTCTCGAAGTGGGGCACACGCCAGGCGCTGTCCACCGTGTAGCGATGGAACCCGCCGCCGACGTGATCGAAGATGCCCCCGTCGGCCATGTGGTCCATGGTGGACTCGACGATGAGCCGCGCCCGCTCGTCGCCGCTGTCCGCCCACAGGCGCAGCAGCCAGTCCAGCAGCGGCGCCTGGGGAAACTTGGCCTGCGTCCCGAAGCCGGCCTGACCCAGGTCGAACTGGCCGGCCGCCGCCCGCAGGGCGCTCTCGACCATCTCGTAGCCCAGCTCGCCTTCGACCGCCACCAAGTCCAGGCTTCTCTGGATGCCCGCCATGATCTGCTCGGCCGCGGTGCTGATGTCCTCCGGCCGGTCGTCGTAGGCCTCCCGCACGGCCCGCAGCACCTGCGGGAAGCTGCGGGTTCCGGGCTGGTCTTCGGGCGGGAAGTAGGTGCCTCCGTAGAACGGTTCCAGCTCGGGGGTGAGGAACACCGTCAGCGGCCAGCCACCCGAACCGGTCAACACCTGCACGCCGCGCATGTAGATGCGGTCCAGGTCCGGACGCTCTTCCCGGTCGACCTTGACGCACACGAAGTTCTCGTTCATAAGCGCGGCGATCTGGGGGTCCTCAAAGCTCTCGCGCTCCATCACGTGGCACCAATGACAGGCCGAGTAGCCGATGCTCAGCAGGATGGGTTTGTCCTCGCGGCGGGCGCGCTCGAATGCGTCCTCGCCCCAGGGATACCAGTCCACGGGGTTGTCGGCATGTTGCCGCAGGTAGGGGCTGGAGCAACTGATCAGCCGGTTGGGTCCGTTTCGCCCGGATGTTCCACACACGGTCAGCCGCCTCGGACAGTGGCCTGGCATAACGCCGCCCACAGTTTGCCGCAGCCGGGGCGGCAGTGCAAACGCCGCAAGCACCCCGGTCGGGCACGGGTCGTCAGGGAGAATCCCCGTCTGCCTGCTCCAGCGCGCTGCGCAGCAGCTCGACGGCTTCCCGGTCACTCAAGTCGCGCCAGCGACGGTAGAAGGAAGCCACGGCGAAGGGCTTGCCCGTCTGCACGAACAAGCAGTAGAGCCGATCCACGGCCGGTTCCACCCGCTCGACGGTGTCCTCGGGGGCGTCGGGCACGGCGACCGAAACAACGGCTGCGCCCCGCCTGCGCACCTCGCTGACCGCTGCCAGCATCGTGGAGCCTGTGGCCAGCCCATCGTCCACGAGCAGAACGTCCATGCCCTCCGGGTCGGCCGTCGAACGCACATCCCGGAACCGTTGCGCCCGCGCGCGGAGCCCCTCCAGAACGTGCTCCTTGACGCCTTCGATTCGCTGGCGGCTCAGCCCGGCCCGCGCGGCCGCCGCCTCGTCCATCACCATCTGGCCGGCCAGGCTCACCGCGCCAAAGCCCGACTCGGGGGCGAACGGATAGGGCAGCTTGCGCACCAGCACCACGTCCAGCGGCACGCGGAAGTGCTGCGCCACCGGGCAGGCCACCGCCACGCCGCCCGCCGGCACGGCCATCACCATGCCGGGCGATGCGCCTTCCTGCTCGAGGTAGTCGGCAAGGGCGACTCCCGCTTCGCGTCGGTCCCGGAAGGCGGGCCGCGCGCGGTGGAGCGTCTCATGGATGTGGCGCATCTGCTCGTCCCGGCTGGGGGATCATCTCAGCACGATGGGCACTTCGCGGCCGCAGTTGGGGCATCGGCCCTCCGACAGGTCCATCCCGGCCCGCGAGAAGCCGGTGCGCCGAATCAGCACCCGGCCGCAGTCCGGGCAGCGTGTGTCCTGGCCATCGGCGGTCAGCACGTTGCCCATGTAAACGTAGTTGAGCCCGGCCTCCTGTCCGTGTTCGGCGGCGCGCTCCATCGTCGCCATCGGCGTGGGCGGTATCTCCGTCTGCTGATAGTCGGGATGGAACCGCGAGATGTGCCACGGAATGTCGGCCGAGACGCCGGCGATGAACTGCGCGATGCCCGCGAGCTGCTCGTCGTCGTCATTCTGGCCCGGCACGACCAGCGTGGTCACCTCCACTTGTATCCCCGCCCGGTGCATGTTGCCGATGGTGTCCAGCACCGGCTGCAGGTGGGCGCGGCACATGTCCCGGTAGAACTCCTCGTTGAACGCCTTCAGGTCCACGTTGGCCGCGTCAATCAGGCCGGCCATCGCCTCGACCGCTTCCGGCGTCTGGTAGCCGTTGGTCACGAAGACATTGCGCAGATCGTGCTCCCGGGCCAGCGCGGCGCAGTCCAGGGCGTATTCCATGAAGATGGTCGGCTCGGTGTAGGTGTAGGCTATGCTGAGCGCGCCCTGGCGGACGGCGTCTTCGACGAGTTCCTCCGGTCCGACGTAGCCGAGGGGCTCGAATGACTGTGCGACGTCGGTCTGGGAGATGCGCCAGTTCTGGCAGAAGGAACAGCGGAAGTTGCACCCCGGCGTGGCGATGGAATACGAGGCGGTGCCGGGCAGGAAGTGGTAGAGGGGTTTCTTCTCGATGGGATCCATGTGCCGGGCGATGAGGCGCCCGTAGACCAGCGAGTAGAGCGTGCCGTCGCGATTCTCGCGCACGCGGCAGAACCCGCGCTTGCCCTCCGCTATGTGGCAGCGGCGGGCGCACAGGTGGCAGTCAACGGCACCGTCCTCCCCTGGTTCGTAGAAGCGCGCTTCGGCGGCCTCCGGCATGTGGGATTCCTTCCAGTCGGCGTCTCACTTCGCGCAGTAGTACATGCCACTCAGGCCGCACTGCTGCCAGATGGGGCATTCCGGGCAGTCGCAGCCATCGCGTTCGACGTCGGCCTCGCTGCCGCCCCGGGCGCAGTAGAGCGCCTCCCCGCCGCACTCGGGATAGCTGGGGCACTTGCCGCAGTAGTCCTGCAGACAGGCCTGGTAGTTCTGCTGGGTGTCTTCGACCTCTGCCACGGTTCCGTCCCCCGGACGAAGGAGCGCGTCAGTAGCCGTAGTCCGCCCGCACGCCGGCGGACGGTTTGGCGTCCGGTTCTATGATCTGTTCGGCCTCGTCGGCCATCCAGCGGAACTGGCTCCACCAGGGGCGGCTGACTTTCTCGGCCAGGCCCCTTATCTGCCTCATGCGCGGCAGGGCTATCCGTGCGAAGGAGCGGGCCAGGCTGTCCAGGTCCTGCGTCTCGGGCATGGTGAAGGCTTCCTTGAAGTATGCCCGTCCGCACATGGGCCCGGCCACCACGTCGCTGACCAGCGCGTACTGGGGGGCGTACTGCTCGAAGTCCACCGCCGCGCTCAGCAGTAGCATGGGCCGGTCCACCACCTGGGCCATGGTCACCGCCGCGCTGCGCACTTCGTCCGGGGAGCTGATCCGCTCCAGCGCGCCGTCCCCGTCCTCCATCCACAGCACGGGCACCTGCGTCTTGTAGAAGTCTCCGTAGGGGCCGAATTCCTCCGCCATGCGGACGACGCCTTCCGGCAGGCGCCGGGCCATCTGGGGCTTGGTCTCTTCGGGGCGGCGCGCGATCAGCGTCTCATTGAACAGCGGCTTGCCCAGGGCCCGGCACCTCTCGAACACGTCCGCCAGCCACTCCAGGTTCCGCTGCCAGCTCTCCTCGTGGTCGGGGTCCAGCTTGACCAGCGTCTTGAACCCGTCCACGCGGTCGGCGACCTCCTCCGGCTCGACGGCAAGCCGGGCCAGGTGCCCACGGCCTCCGTCTATCTCGACGGTATTGGTGTCCTCGAGCCGGCCGATCAGCATGGTCTTCTCGCCGAGCAGCTCCCGGAACCCGTCGCTCAGGTAGGCCAGGTGGTTGAACAGCGCCGCCGATGGCGTGCCTTCCAGCGCCTGCGCAAACCGCCGGCACACCTCGCGCACGTCGTCGTCGGTCGCCTCGCGGGCCTGGCCGGTGTGCTCCAGGAACGTCCCGATCAACCGGAGATAGGAACCGTGCTGGTCGGAGGCAAACACGTCCAGCGTTCCGCCGGGCGCGTAGCCCGCCAGGACGCGGAAGACCTCCTCGCTCACCGCCTTGCCGTCAGCATATTCCGCCCATTTGGCCATCTTTGCCCCCGCAGGGATCATGCGTCTCAGAGCGGCCCGGCGGCGGCACGCGCCTCCGCCGCAGCCCGACTGCTGCTTTCCCTATCGAATGTCTATCCGCCTTCCGCCCGTCTGAGCTGCCCGTGGCAAGACCACGGTCAGGACGCCGTCGTCGTAGGTGGCCTCCGCCGCGTCGGCGTCAACGGGCCCGGACAGGTGGATGACCCGGTGGAACCGGCCCATCGGGCGCTCGCGGTAGCGCGCCTGGCCCGCCTCGGCCACGGCCGACGGCGGCCGGGAACCTTCGACCAGCAGGTGCCGCCGCTCGATGGAGACGTCAATCTGCTCCCCCTTCATACCGGGGATCTCCACTTCGACGACTATGTCTCCTTCCCGCTCGTGGATGTCCACGGCGGGATGCCACAGCCCCTCCGTCGTCGACGGGAAGGGCGTGCCCGCGAACCACCTGCGCAGTTCGTCCAGGCGCTCCTCAACATCGGACGCGCCTTCTAAGACTGGCACATCGGCCATTTCCTGCCCCCCTCTCTGCTTGTGTTGCCCACCGCCGGCGGCGGCCGGGCACGTGCCGCCCCACTCGGCACGGACACCCCCGGAGGAGCCGGATCAGTCCTCCTCGACGATTATCGCTTCGGTGGGGCACTCCTCGGCGGCATCGTAGACGGCGTCCTCGCACTCTTCGGGCACCTCATCCACGATGACCTCGGCGAACTCCTCGCCCATCTCGAAGACCTCGGGGCACGTGTCCACGCACAGCCCGCAAGCGATGCATTCCTCTGTCACCTCTACCCTCATCGTCACTCCTCACGTTGGGGCCTGGGTCAGTTCCTCAGCGCTCAGATGAGCGTCCACAACCGCTTCAGATACAGAGTCGCGAGGCGCATGTCAAGCAAACGCCGAGTTGGGCCTGACCGGCCGCTAACCGACCTCCAGCGGCTTGTCCCCTTCCCACACCCCGTGCAGGTTGCAGAACTCGAACGCCCGCAACTGCTCGTGGATGTGATCGAGCTGGACGCAGAACGTGGCCACCGGGCAGGTGGTGACCGGCGTGAAATCCGCACGGCCCAGGTAGGTCTCGTCGGCGTACAGCTCCACGAAGTGGATGTAATGCCCACGCTCGTTGGGGTGGTCCAGCAGCTCCCCCACGCTGACCTGCACCTCGAAGCACTCCCCCTGCTGCACCGAGTCCGGAGCGCTGATCACGGGAACGTGCTTCTTCTCCAGGTCCGTCATGTCCGTCCGATCGGCGACCCGGTTAACGCCGCAGAACAGATCGTCCTCGCACTTGACCGACGTCTTCCCAGCACACATCAGAAGCGCCCCCTTCGCTGAATCACGGGTGAATGCGCGCACAATGCACTCGCGTACTTCGCCCCTGCACGTGGGCCTTCTCCCGCCGCGTGCTTCCCCCCCGACGGGATCCAACTTCGATTATAGGTGGCCCCCCCGAACGTGTCAATCCCGTGGTTGTGCTTCGGCGAGGAACTCCACGATGGCTTCTGCTGCGGCCTGCCGATCGTAGTCCAGCATCAGATGGTGGTCCGAGCGAGTGAACACCTTGCGGAGTACGCTCCCCCCCGGCAGCCCGGCAGCAAACCGCTCGGTCGCCTCCGGGCTGCAGACCCCGTCCCCCTCCGAGTAGACCAACAGCACGGGGCAGTTCAGCACCGAGACATCAGCGGCCGGGACGCGGCGGCGCAGCTCAAACAGGGCCGTCACGACGCTGGTGGGGAAGCCGCAGTACATGCGCACCTCGTCGCGCCCCTCGGGGCGGTTGACGTGGACGCCGCCACGCCCGCGCCAGACGCACCGCAGCACCGGGCGGAGGATGCCGCCCCACCAGCGCGCCGGCAGCACGTAGTACCACCGGTGCCGGACGCCGAAGAATGGCGCGACCAGGACCAGTTGGTCCGGCGGCTCCTCGGCAGCCAGCAGCGTGGCCATCGTCCCGCCCATGCTGAAGCCGACAAGGGCGACGTGGTCGTACTCGCTCCGGACGCGCTGGTAGTGCTTGCGGGCCGCGCCGAGCAGGTCATCCGCCGTGACTCCCTGCAGATCGTTGGGCTTTGTGCCGTGGCCCTTCTGCAGGGGTGCGAACACGTCCCACCCGGCCTCGTCCAGCGCCTGGGGCAGCGGGCCGAAGTCTGCAGGAGTGGTCAGCCACCCGTGCAGCAACAGGCAGGCCCGCTCCCGCTCGCTGGTGATCCGCACCGGCCCGCCGCCCTGCATGATGCCGCTCTCCGGGTCAACGGGATGCGAAGTGCCCCGGCTGCGCATGAGCCGACAGGCCGCCAGGTTGCAGCCCAGCAGGGCCGCCGCCAGCAAGCACATCAGCAAGAACACACATCCGACCAGCTTCCGCAGCTTCCGCTTTCTCATGGCATGCCGTCAAGCATAGCCAGCGCCCAGGTTCCGATCAACCGGGCGCGTTCGGCCCGACGGGCCCTGGGGCACAAGTATGGTCAGCCGTGCTCCCGGGTCGAGCGAGCGCTTCTGCGGCGCACAAAAGGAAAGGCCCGGCGCTTGCGGCACTGGGCCTCGTCCCGACTGCTGCGCGTTACGGGTTGTCCGGATCGGGATCGTCGGTGATCTCCGGCCGGCTGACCTCGTCGGGGCCGACCGTACGGAGGCTGGCCGTGCTGGGCGTGTTCGGGTCGTCGTCGTTCGAGTACCAGGCGTCGAACTTCTTGCGAGGCATCAGCACATCGTTGGGGATGTAGCTGACCCGCGCTGCCTGGAGGTCGTCAATCCCCGGGGTCTGGGTGAACTGACCCGGCGGGGGATCGGGAATGCGGTCGGTGGTGAAGTTGGTGGGCGCGAATCCCTCGGGCACGTGCGAAGGACAGACGTACCCTCTGTCCGGCGGAGGGGTATTGCCGGCAGCGAAGCACTGGTTGGGCGTCTCCGGGTCTACGTCATAGTCCTCCCAGTCCAGCAGCGCCGTCCAGTGAATGTAACCGCCCTTGCACTCCTGGTCTTCCGGCAGGCCGGGGTGGTCTTGCCTTCCCGGTTCGATCGCCCCCTTTCTGCTGGCGGCACTCTCTTCGGTTCCCCTCGTGTTCGATGCACATTATCCGCGCGCAGAATAGGGGCGGATGAGCGGAGCACGGAAAAACGACCCGATCACTGTTGGATGTTCGGCTGGATCGCGTTTGCTGCGCTGGAAGCGCGCTTTGGCGTTCCGTTAGGCCGGGCGCGAGTGGGTCTGGAGCAGGCGGCGCAGGTTGCCGCCCAGGATGGCGCGCTTGTCCGCCTCACTGATGTCCGCATACAGGATCGGCCCCAGTCCCCAGGGGATGGGCAGGTCGCTCATGTCGGAGCCGAACAGCAGGCGCTTCGCCCCGTAGAGCGCCACGTAGCGCTCGGCGGCGCCGAACGCT
>JAWOCH010000412.1:0-5652 GCA_046483865.1 Candidatus Brocadiia bacterium
CGAACACCCCCACCGAAGCCACCACCGCCAGGATCGTCATCATGACCGTAAGCCCCCGATGCGCCAGGCACCAGTCCAGCACGCCCAGGTACGTCCGCCGTGTTCCCCTGAAGGCCCACTGCCAGACATCCGACACCCGGCCCACCGTCGCGTCGGCCAGGCGCACCGGCCAGCTCCTGCCGTCCCCGTCGCCCCGCAGCAGCAGGCCGCACATCATCGGCGTCAGCGTGAACGAGACCGCCAGCGAGATGACCGTCGCGTAGACCACCGTCAGGCCGAGTTCCCGGAAGAAGCGGCCGATGATCTCGCCCATGAACGCCAGGGGCAGGAACACCACCAGGTTGGTGGCGGTGCTGCTGATGATGGCAAGCGAGATGTCCCCCGTGCCGTGCACGGCGGCCTCCATCGGGCTCTGCCCTTCCCCGATGAACCGTGACACGTTCTCCACGATGAGAACCGCGTTGTTGACCAGCACGCCGACGGTGATCGCCAGCCCGGTCAGCGACAGGATGTTCAGCGAGAAGCCGCTGAACAGCATGAAGGTGAACGTCGCCACGATGGCCGTAGGCATGACCACGGTGATGACCAGCGTCGCCCGGCCGCTCTTGAGGAACAGGAACAGCATGATGGCCGTCAGGACGATGCCCAGCACGATGTTGGTTCGCACGTTGCCCAACGCGCCGCGGATGAAGACGCTGTCGTCGTTCGCTACCTCGAGGGAGGCCTCGGTGGGGAGGAGTTCGCGCAGGTCCGGCAGGCGCTCTTTGACCGCGTCGGCGACCTCCACCTCGTTCGCGTCGCTCTGGGCCAGCACGCTCATGATGATGGCCGACTGGCCGTCAAATCGGGACAGCGTGCGCTGCTCCCCGTAGGTGTCCTCAACCGAACCCAGGTCCCCGACGGTCACCACGCTGCCCATCGGCGTGGAGACGCGCACGCCCTCCACCTGCTGGACGGTGCGGAACCTGCCGGTGGTGCGCACGATGAACTCGCGGTTCGTCTGTGTGATGTGACCGGCGGGCACGTCGATGTTCGCGGCCCTCAGAGCGGCCACCACCGAACCGATGGCCAGGTGATGCTTGCGCAGCGCGCGGGCATCCAGCAGCACATGTATCTCGCGCTCCTCACCGCCGGTCAGGTCCACGTTGGCAACGCCGGACGCCTGGGCCAGGAACGGCTCCAGCTCCTCGTCGGCCAGGCGGTAGAGTTCGTTGACGCCCTGCGGCCCGTAGAGCGCCAGCTCGATGATCGGCATGTCCGTGATGTTGAACTTGGTTACGACCGGATCCTCCGCCGCGTCGGGCAGGTCGCGGCTGATCTGGTCAAGGCGGTTGCTGATGTCGGTGGCCTTGATGTCAATGTCTTCTTCCAGGTCGAACTGCACCAGCACCAGCGAGAGGCCCTGCTGGGAGTAGGAGGTGATCTCCTCGATTCCGGAGATGGAGCTGATCGAGTCCTCGATGCGCTTGGTGATGTCCGTCTCGATATCCTCCGGGTTGCCACCCGGCATGACTGTGGAGATGGTGGCGAACGGGAACTCGATATCCGGGAACCGGCGCAGGCCCATGTTGACGTACGATATCCCGCCAAGGATGACGCCGATCAGCACCAGCACCGTGACCAGCACGCGCCGATGGACGATTGCTCGCAGAAACGCCATCAGTCCTCCTCGCCCTCCACTACCCTGACCAGAAGGCCGTCCCGCAGAGCATCACGCGGGTTGACCACCACGCGGCGGTTCTCGCCGATCGGGTTGCCGGCTATGCGCACGTAGCCCTGCTCTTCGTCGAGCACAGTGACCTCGACGCGCCTGGCCACGAGGCCCTCCACCTCTTCGTACTCGGTTTCGTCCTCGCCGTTGCGCCTGCCCCGCAGCTCCTGCAGCTTGTGCACGCCCCTTACGACCCTTCCGACGAAGCCGGGGGCTGCGCTGGTTTCCGGCGGCACGGGTACGCGTGCTTTGCCCTCCTCCACCAGGTATGCAGCCCTCACGTTGCCCTCATAGCGCACGCAGGCGGCCGGAACAGCCAGCGCATCCTCCGCCACTTCCGTCAGGAAGCGGACCTCCGCGTACATGCCCGGCTTCATCAACCAGCCGCCGTTGACCTGCTCGTTATCCGTCCTCAGGTAAACGTCGAAGAACCGGTTGGGGTCCTCCGTCGAGGGAGCGGCGCGACTGATCGTGCCGCTGCGCCACTGGCTGGCCGCCTCCAGTTGGTACTGCCCCGCCATCCCGACCGACAGGGCGGGCACGTCCTGCTGGGGCACAAGGGCGCGCACTTCGACCGTGGACAGGTCCACAACCGAGAGCAGTTCCTTGCCGACGCCCTTGAACTCGCCCGGCTCGACGAAGCGCGCCTCGACCATGCCATCAATCGGTGAGCGAATCTCGGCGAAGGCCAGACGGGAGCGGGCCAGACGCAGATTGGCGGCGGCATTCTCCATGGCCGTGCCCAATTGCTCGAGCCGGTCCTCGCTGATGACCTCCTGCTCGAAGAGGACCTTGTTGCGCTCGTAGCGGCGCCTGGCCTCCTCGTGGGCCATTTGGGCCGCCTGCACCTGGGCCTCCAGGTCGGTCTTGCGCAGCTCGACTACGAGTTGACCCTCCTCCACCGGCTCACCGACGCGCACGTGAACGGCCTCGACCACCTCGCCTATCTTGGCGCGCAGGAAGGCCCGCACGTCCGCGGCGACACGCCCGTCGCAGCGCAGGTAACGCGGGAAATCCCGTCGCGACGGTTGGACCACCTCGACAGGCAGCCCCTGTCTGGCCTGGATTTCTTCGATGCTCTTCTTCGTCTCAGCCGGCGCGCCCAGCTTGTAGAGAACGCCCAGCCCCGTTGCCGCCACAATCAGCAGCAGCACGAACAGGCCGGTCAGCGTCTTAGCTGCACTCATCTGAATCTCCTACCCGGTTCAGCCTGGGTTTGTTTCGCTTTCGATGCCCCCAATCTGCGCCCGAACGCCCCCAATCATCCGCTGTGCTGAGGCGCAGAATCCGACGCCGCCGCTTCGAGCTGCGGCGCTTCCTCCGGCACTTCGGCGTCACCGGGAGCCGGCCCCAGGACGCCCACCGCCCGCCGATAGCGCAGCCGCGCGAGCGCGTGCGAATGGAGCGCCTGATAGTAGTCCCCCCTGGCGCGCGTCAGCGCCGCCCGTGCGTCGAGAACTTCCAGCTCCGTGTTGACCCCTTCCCTGGCGCCCACGGTGACCAGGCGCAGCGCCTCGTTGGCCTGCTCCAGGTTCAGCCGTTGCGAATCCACCAGCTCGCTGGCGTCGTTCAGGTCCAGCAGGGCAGTCCTGACCTCCTGGAGGACGGCCTGCTCTCTGTCAGCCAGCTCGATGGCGCTCTGGCGGGCGACGGCCCGCTGCTGGATGATGTTGCCCTCGCGCCGCAGGCCGTCGAAAAGGGTCCATGTCAGCCCCAGGCCGGCCTGCCACTGGCGGTCCCACTCGATGTTCGACTGCTCGTGGGGGTCGGGCTTGGCCCACCTGAACCATCCCCACGCCTCCAGTTGCGGCCAGTACTCGCTGAACAGCCCCCGCAGGACCTCCTGCTGCAGGCGCAGGTCCAGCTCCGCCCGGAACAGGTTCGGCCGGTTCATGAACGCCTCCCGCACCGCTTCGTCATAGTTGGGCTCCATCGGCAGGTAAGTAAGCTGGTCGGTCAGCTCCACCTCGCTCTTCTGGGAGACGCCCATCGCCCGGAACAGTCCGGTGCGCGCCCGGCTCAGTTCGTTGCGCTGGCGGATCAGTTCGGCGCGGGCGCTGGCCACGTCCAGCTCCGCGCGCAGTCGGTCGTAACGGATGGCCACGCCCTGTTCCTGGCGGGCGACAACGTTGCGCAGGTTGGCTTCTGCAAAGCGTAGCGACTCCTCCTGCACCTCGTAGAGCCGCGCGGCCAGCAGCACGCCGTAGTATGCCTGGGCCGTCTGCACGACCACATCCTGCACCGCCTGGCGCACGCGTTCGTCGCCCCAGTAGCGGAACAGCACCGCACCGCGGATGGCCGCCGGTATGGCGCCGCCCTTGAAGATGGGCTGCGTCAGGTTGAGCTGGTAGGACCAGTTGTTCTTGTCGCCCACCTGGAAGCTGTCCACCCCCAGGTCAACCACGAAGACCTGGTCCAGCCGTGTGTAGCCGGCCGAGAGGTCCAACTGCGGCAGCGCCTCACCATAGGCCGTCAGGACGCGCCCTTCGCCCTTGAGCTTCTCCTGCAGGGCCCGCTGGAGCGTCTGGTTGTAGGCAAGGCCCACCCTGACGGCGTCCTGAAGACCCAGATCGCCCGACATGCGCGGGAGGGCTTCCTCCTCGCCCTCAGCGCGCGCCCAGCGCGCGTATGACTGCCGCCGGCTGGCGTAGAGATCAGAGTAGATGGACTCCCGCGTGGGGAAGCAGCCGGCAGCGCCCAACAGGGCAAACGCCGCCAACACCAGCATCAACCGTCTGCCGTTCGGACTGGTCATGAGCCGTTGCCCTCCGCCAGAACGCCGCTCAGAAAGATCCTCTGTATCACGTCCGGTGTGGCCGCGCCGGGCTCTTCGCCGCCTGTGTGCACCCAGTAACCGATCACCGCGTTGGTCATGCCCTCCATGCACGTTGCCATCGTCATGGGGTCTTCCTTCACGAAGACGCCTCGGCGGATCCCTTCGGCCATCACGCCGGCCAGCTCCTGCAGGTACTGCCTGTAGCGCCGGCGCATCCGCTCCGAGAAACACGGCTGCCCGCCCGCCCTCTCCTCTGCCACGGCGTGGCTGAAGATCAGGAAGAACCGCCTGTGGCGCCGGAAGAACGCCATCTTGGCGTCGATCGCCCCCCGCACCCGGTCCGCCGGCTCCCCGTCCTGCTGCACACACTGCGCCACGTCGTCCAGCAACTGGGCCGCACGCAGGTCCACGAGCTGCAGGAACAGATCCTCTTTGCTCTCGAAGTGGTTGTAAAGATACCCCACCGAGAACTCGGCCGCCTCGGCGATCTGCTGAACGGTCGCGCCGTGGAAACCGTGCTCGGCGAAGACCTCCTCGGCCGCCTCCAGGATCAGGGACCGATGCTCGGCCCGCTCGCGCTCCTTGCGACTGATGTCCGTCACAGAAAGGCGCCCCGCTCTGCTCGATGAGTAGTCATTCATTCTATGAACGTAGATTCACGTCTGTCAAGTGAGCCGGCCGGCAACGCTTGACCGCTCTGCGGCCACCTGATAAGCTGCCTGTTGTGCGCGGAGCCGCGCGCACGATTCTGCAGACCAACCGGTCGGTCTACCCATGTCCTCCATCGGAACCGATGCCCACAATGAAGACTGACGAGATACGCAGGCGTTTCCTGGACTTCTTCCGCCGGCGGGACCACCGCGTTCTGCCGCCGGACACGCTGGTGCCCAGCCAGGATCCCACCTTGCTGTTCACCGGCGCGGGGATGAACCAGTTCAAGGACGAGTTCTACGGCCACGGTGACCCGGAGCTGAAGCGCGCCGCCACCTGCCAGAAGTGCCTGCGCACCGGCGACATCGAGAAGGTCGGCAAGACGGCCATGCACCATACGTTCTTCGAGATGCTGGGCAACTTCTCCTTCGGCGACTACTTCAAGCGCGAGGCCATCGAGTGGGCCTGGGAGCTGCTCCTCCCCGGCTACGGCTTCGACCCCGACCGCCTGCTC
>JAWOCH010000457.1:0-14432 GCA_046483865.1 Candidatus Brocadiia bacterium
GATCTCCCCACCCAGCGCCGCGTGGCCGCCCGCCTCAAAGCGCAATTAACCGAGGTCGAGGCGGCTCGGAAAGCGGCGGTGGCCGCCAAAGCGGATAGCGACAAGCTTCTCGATCACTGCTTGCGGGAGGTTTTTCAGCACCGACACGGGCGTGACCAACGACACCACCTACTACTACGTGGTGACGGCGACGGACACGTCCGGCAACGAGTCGGGCTACTCCAACGAGGCGTCGGCCACCCCGACCGACACCACCGCTCCAGCGGCGCCGACGAACCTGAGCGCCACCGCCGGCGACGGTCAGGGGGACCTGGACTGGGACGGCAACACCGAGGGCGACCTTGCGAGTTACAGCGTCTACCGCTCCACCACGAGCGGATCAGGCTACAGCTCCATCGCCACCGGCGTTGGTTCCAGCACCTACACCGACAACTCGGTGACCAACGGCACCACCTACTACTACGTGGTGACCGCCGTTGACACCTCCTCGAACGAGTCCAACTACTCGAACGAGGCGTCGGCCACGCCCACCGCCTCCGGCCAGTCGCCCTACGGCGGCACGGCCCGCAGCATCCCCGGCGTCATTGAGGCCGAGGACTACGATGAGGGCGGCGAGGGCGTTGCCTACCACGACAGTGATTCGGGCAACAACGGTGGCGACTACCGCACGGACGACGTTGACGTGCAGACCACCGGCGACTCCGCCGGCGGCGCCTACAACGTCGGCTGGGCCGCCAACGGCGAGTGGCTCGAATACACCGTCAATGTCACCGGCGGCACGTATGACATCGAGGCCCGCGTCGCCTCTACCCAGAGCGGCCGGACCTTCGACATCTCGCTGGACGGGACGAACCTGGGGACTGTCAACGTGCCGAACACCGGCGCGTGGCAGACCTACCAGACCGTCACGCTCAGCGACGTGACCGTCTCCGGCGGCGACGGCCAGATCCTGCGGCTGGACCTGAACGGCGACTCGATCAACATCAACTGGATCGAGTTCGTCGAAGCGGGCGGCGACACCACTCCGCCGGCCGCGCCGACGGGCCTGACGGCCACGGCGGCCAGTGACAGCCAGATAGATCTGGACTGGGACGACAATGGCGAGTCCGATCTGGACAGCTACAACGTCTATCGTGACGGCTCCCAGATCGCCACGGGCGTCGCCTCAAGCAGCTACAGCGACACGGGGCTTTCGGCCTCGACGCAGTACTGCTACACGGTGACGGCGGTGGACACCAGCGGCAACGAGTCCACCGAGTCTGCCCAGGACTGCGCGACGACCCAGTCCGGCGGCGGGGGTTCGGTGACTCTGAACCCGACCGCCGACACGAACGACAATGACCAGTGTACGGGCACGAGCATCGCCTGGAGCGACTGGTGCAATTGCTACACGAAGTTCGACCTCTCCTCTGTCGGCGGTAGTGTCACGAGCGCAACGCTCAGGGTCTACTTCGAGGACGTGCACGACTACAACACAGACCTCGAGGTCTTCGACGCGACCAGCGACTCGTGGGACGAGTGTGGGACGCCGCCGGGCAAGGGCTCGACACTCATGGACACGGTCAACTCGCCGAGCACAGGTTGGTACGAGTTCGACGTGACAACGTGGGTGTCGCAGGAGGCGGACGGGGATGACGTGATGACGTTCGTCCTGGACAACACGTGTCCCAACTGGCAAAGGTACTACTCGCGGGAGAGCTCGAACCCGCCCGAGCTGGTCGTGCAATGGTAGGCCATTAGAGGTGTCAGAGCGCGCCGGCCCGGCTGCCATCGGGCGGGCGCGGCTCTGGCCCCGATGTAGCAGCGCACAGCGTGCGTTGCACTTCCTCCACAGCGGCCCGGCCCGCACTCGCGGGCCGGGCCGTTGCCTCTTGCGCCCGGCCGGAGTTGCGCCCGGACACGGCGCATGCCGTGCGTGAACGCGCGGTGTGGCGGCCCATTCGCCGGTGGGCCGCTGTGTAGCAAGCCGCGTCAGGCACGGAGTTTGCTCGAATGTCCGAACAGGCCGAGTGCGCCTTGCGGAAGACGTGAGCGACACTATAATGGTGGTGTTCCCCTGGACGTTCTGGCCGGAGGTTTGAGACGTGCTGCGCAGGGCACTGTGGGCAGCGAACCTCGCCCTCCTCGTGCTGCTGACCTACCTTGTCGCCGACACCGTAGTCAGCGCCCTTGGCACGCGGGGCGGCAGCGACAGCGAAGCGGCTGCGGCACTGCGACCGACCGAAGAGGGCCTCTCCGAGCCGGTCGGCATGGGCGAGAGCGCCGTCATCCTGAACCGCAACATCTTCGGCGTCAGCGTACGCTTTCCCCAAGGTCCGCAGCCGGCAAGGCGCCCGGCGCCGGCACCCCCGCCGGCACCTCCCAGGTTGCGTCTGAAGCTGCTGGGGACCATAGTGGCGGACACGCCGCTGGCACGCGCTGTGATACTCGATGAAGGCAGCGGCACACAGGACGTGTACGCCCTGGGCGACACTGTGCAGGGCGCCCGCCTGGACCGCATAGAGCAGCACGCCGTGCACCTGGTGCGGGGCTCGCAGAGAGAGATGCTCGAACTGGACTTCCCGCCGTCCGCGGGCGGCCCGGCACCCGCCACCAGCGAACCGGAGCGTTCGGTCTCCCGGCGGCCAAGGAGCGGGACCACCCGCCGACAGCCCCCCCCCGCACACGTGGTTGATCGGCGGAGAATGGCGGAGCGTGTCCAGAGCATCGCGGAAGTCCTTACTTCGCCCGGTGTGAAGCCCTACCGGGAAAGCGGGCAAATCCGCGGGCTGCTGGTGCCCAGCGTCTCCAGTGACAGGGTGCGGAATCTGTCAGGGCTCCGCCCCGGGGACGTGGTCAGTGCGGTCAATGGCACGGTCGTGGTGAGTGCCGAGCAGGCCAGGCGCGCCATCGAGGAGGCGACGAAAGGGTCTGTCCTCAGGCTGACTTTGCTGAGGGACGGCACGGAGCGGGTCGTGGCTTACCACCTGAACTAAGCTAACTATGCAGAAAGCCGAGAACAGATGAAGCAACTGCCCCCCAGTTGGTGTCCGGCTCGCATGGCTCTGTGGGTCGCCGCGACAGCGCTGCTGGCGCTGTTGGCGGGCGGCTGTCAGATCGAGCGCCACGATGCGGAAGGAGACGGGTCGGGCAACTTCCTTGCCACAGTCCCGGCGTTGGTCCCCGAGCCGACGGCGGAGGATGTCCCCCCCGAGCCGGCGGAACCCGCCCCGAGTGTTCCCGCCGGCGCTGAGGACGCCGAGCCGCCGCAGACAGCCCCTGCGCCCGAGCCCGTCCGGTCGCCGGCCGAAGTCCTGCTGACCGCCGAAGAGACCCCGCAAGACGAATCGGAGGAGGCACCGCCCGGCACGGAGCTCCATTTTCCTGCCCTGGAGGCGGCGGGAACGGCTGAGCGTGAGGTGACTCTGAACTTCGACCAGGTTGACATCAAGACGGTTGTGAAAACGGTCAGCCAGATTACGGGGCTGAACTTCCTGCTGGACGACGCGGTGCGGGGGCAGGTGACGCTCATTTCGCCCACGCCGGTGCGCGCGAAGGAGGTCTACTCGGTGCTCGAGTCAGTGCTGGCCAGCAAAGGCTACGCCGCCGTGCCGTCGGGCAACATGGTGAAGGTCCTGCCGCTTGCGGAGGCGGTCCGCGAACCGATGCTGTCGGGCACCGGCGCGGAGCCGGCGGACATGCCCTCCGGCGATACGGTCATGACACAGCTCATCCCCCTGCGCTACGTGCGGGTGGAGAAGATACGCGACGCCGTCACGCAGCTTGCTTCGACCGGCGCGAAGGTCATCACCCGCCCGGAGGCCAACTCGCTGCTGGTGATCGGCACGGCGGCCAATATCCGCCACATGGCATCGGTCATCGGCAAGCTTGACACGCCACAGGCGCGGCGCCAGCTTGCTGTCTACCGCCTGAAGCATGCATCGGCGCGGGACCTAGCACGCCAGCTTGAGCGACTGTTGGAAGCCGGCCTGCCCCAGGCGGAGCAGGGCGGCGGGCAGCCCGGCAGGCGGGGCGGCGCGCCGGCGGGGCCGACCCCCCGGGAGGTCAAGACCACCATTCTGCCCGACGACCGTACAAACGCTCTAATCGTCATGGCGGCTGCCCCCACCATCGAAACAGTGGGCAAGCTGGTGGAAACCCTGGACGTGGAGCGAGCGCGGGACAGTGGCAACATCCGCGTCGTCTACCTCCAGCACGCTCGAGCGGAGACCCTGAAGGCCTCCATCGAGGCCGCCGCCGCCGGACTTGGGTCCGAGGCAGGCGAGAACGCCGTTCAGCCCCGCGTGACGGCCGACGTGCCCACCAACTCGCTGATCGTCACTGCCTCGCCGTCGGATTACTCGGTGATCGCCGACATCATCGAGAAGCTGGACATCGCTCAGGAACAGGTGCTGGTCGAGATGTGCATTGCGGAGGCAAGCGAGGACGCCACCCGTGACCTGGGCATCGAGTGGGCGACGGTGGATCCGCCGTCGGACAACATGCGGGGGTTCGGCTACACGGACTTCGGCCTGCGGCTGGAGGATGCCGCCGGCACGCTGGAGGGCCTGGCAGTCGGTGCCTTCAAGCAGGGCAGCGAGGGTGACACGAAGATAGCCGCCATCGTGAAAGCGCTTGAACGCGACTCGCGCGTGGACATCCTCTCGAAGCCGCTGATCGTGACCTCGGACAATGAGGATGCCGAGATCTTCGTAGGACAGGACGTGCCCTTCGTCAAGCAGTCCCGCGTGACCGAGACCGACCCGGCCACGCCCACGGCGATCCGCACCTTCGAGTTCAAGGACGTCGGCATCCGGTTGATCATCACGCCGCACGTGAGCACGGGCGGTATCGTGGTGCTGGAGATAGAGAGCCAGTTCACCGCTATCGTCGAGCCGGTCACCGGCCTGGGGCAGGAGACTCCGACCACGGCCAAGCGGGAGGCCAAGACTGTGGTCTCCATCATGAGCGGGGCCACGGTGGTCATAGGCGGCTTGATGCGGGACGACCAGGTCAAAAGCACCAGCAAGGTGCCTCTGCTTGGTGACCTGCCGGTGATCGGGGCACTTTTCCGCAGGACCCGCCGCACCACCCAGAAGACCAACCTGCTGCTGTTCATCAGTCCGCACGTGCTTACTTCCACGGAGGAGCTGGCAGCCGCATCCGAGCGCAAGAGCGCGGAGGCCGACCTGTCGCCGGAGGGCCCGACTGAGTGAGGCCCCGGGCGCGCAGGCATCCGAGGACTTCGGACAGGTAGGGTCGCACGATGCCCGTCGAGTTGATAGGACAGTTGCTGTTGCGGCAGACCTCCTTGACCGAGGAGGAACTGTCGCATTCGCTTTCCGTGCAGCAAGCACAGGATCAGCCTGAGCGGATAGGGCAGCTGCTGATCGAGCAGGGGGCCGTCACGCAGGAGGAGGTCCTTCGCGCGCTGGCCGCGCAGTGGGAGCTGCCCTTCATGGAAAGCGTGCCCGAGGAGCAGCTCAGTCACGACCTGGTGGCCGACCTGCCGTTCGAGTTCCTGCTGAGGCATTCGGTGGTGCCCTTCGCCCAGGACGGCGTGGTTGCGGTGGCCATGGCCGATCCGCTGGACGCGCGGGGCTTCGACGCTGTGACAAACGCGGTGGGCCGGCCGTGCCGCCGGGTCGTCTGCCCGCCGGGCGCCGTCGAGCAGGCCCTGAGCCACTGCTACTACCAGGGCGGTGCCTCGACGCGGCAGGGAGCCGCCGGCACGGAGGAAGGCGAGGGCCCTGCCGGCGCCGCGCTCGCCTATCGGACCGAGGACCTGCTGGACCTGGCCCAGAGGGCGCCCATCATCCGGCTGGCGAACACCATCCTGTTCCAGGCGGCCCGCAGCCGGGCCAGCGACATCCACGTGGAGCCCTACGAGCACGAACTGAAGGTGCGCTTCCGGGTGGACGGCGTGCTGCACGAGCAGGTGACCCGCCCGATCGAGGACGCGGCGGCGCTGATCTCGCGGCTGAAGATCATGGCCAACCTGGACATCGCGGAGCGGCGGCTGCCCCAGGACGGACGCAGCCGCATCCGCATAGGCGACCGGGAGATAGACATCCGCGTGTCCACCATCCCCACGGCGGGCGGAGAGCGCGTGGTGCTGCGGCTGCTGGACAAGGCGGCCGGGCGCTTCGGGCTGGAGGAGCTGGGCTTCGCGCCGGACGCCGAGGCGCGGTTCCGACGGCTGATCGACCTGTCCCACGGAATCATCCTTCTGACCGGCCCCACCGGCAGCGGCAAGACCACCACGCTCTACGCCGCCCTCAGCGAGCTGAACACCGAAGAGCGGAACATCCTGACCGTGGAGGACCCCATCGAATACCGGCTGCCCGGCATCGGCCAGATGCAGGTGCAGCCCAAGATTGACCTGACCTTCGCCAACAGCCTGCGGAACCTGCTGCGCCAGGATCCGGACGTGATCATGGTGGGCGAGATACGCGACCTGGAGACGGCGGAGATCGCGATCCAGGCGGCCCTGACCGGCCACCTGGTATTCAGCACGCTGCACACGAACGATTCGGCCAGCGCCGTGACCCGTTTGCTGGACATGGGCATCGAGCCCTACCTGGTTGCCTCCTCGGTGGTGGCCATCATGGCTCAGCGCCTGGTGCGGGTTGTCTGTCCGGAGTGCAGCCGGCCGTACAGGGCGGCCGAGGCATCGCTGCGCGCACTGGGGTTGAGCGCCTCGGAGGCGGGTCGCAGGCTGCGCCGGGGGGTCGGCTGCAGTGAGTGCATGGACACCGGCTACCACGGGCGCACGGGCCTGTTCGAGCTGCTGCTGGTGGACGATGAGGTGCGCGACATGGTGACAGAGCGCGCGGGCGCCAGCGCGGTGAAGCAGAGGGCGGTCGAGCGGGGCATGAGGACGTTGCGCGACGACGGCGTGCGCAAGGTGCTGGACGGGCGCACAACGACCGAAGAAGTGCTGCGTGTCACCCAGGACGAGGCACTGAGCTACGAGAGGTGAGGTGCGTGCCGACCTTCGAGTACACGGCGCTGGGTGCTGGCGGCCAGGAGCGCCGCGGCACCGTGGAGGCGGACTCGGCCGGCGATGCCCGCAGGCGCCTGCGCCAGGCCCAGGTACACGTGACCAGCCTGCGGACGGCGCCGGCGGCCGGCGGGCGCCCCGCGCTGAGTGCACTGCGGCTGCGGCGCCGCACCGACCGCCGCGCCCTGGCGGCGGCCACGCGCCAGCTTTCCACGCTTTTGCGCGCCGGACTGCCGCTGGTGCCGGCCCTGGATGCACTGGCCGAACAACTGGGCGAGGAGCCGCTGGGCGAAGTGGTGGCCTCCGTGCGAGACGCCGTCAACCAGGGCGCCACCATGGCCGACGCCCTCCGGGAGCATCCCGACACGTTCAACGAACTCTACGTGAACATGGTGCGGGCCGGCGAGGCGGCCGGGGCGCTCCAGCAGGTGCTGCTCCGGCTGGCGGAGATGACCGAGCGGCGCGTTAGCCTGACCAACCGCATCCGCGCGGCGCTGGTCTACCCCGTGCTGGTGGGCATCGTGGCGGTCGCCGTCGTGGTGTTCCTGCTGTCGGCAGTGGTTCCGAGCATCGCGCGGCTGTTCGTGCAGATGGAGCGCGCGCTGCCCTGGCCGACGGTCGCGTTGATCAAGGTCAGCGGCTTCACGAAGGCCTACCTGCCGGCGTTGCTGATCGGAGCGGGCCTTCTGCTGCTGGCTGCCAGGGCATGGGTCAGCACGGCGGCCGGTCGGCTGGCATGGGATCGGATGAAGCTGCGAATGCCCCTGTTCGGTGACCTGGCGACCAAGGCAGCCGTCTGCCGCTTTTCCCGCACACTGGGCGTGCTGTTGGCCAGCGGAGTGCCCGTGATGGACGCCATGGCCATCGTCAGACGCGTCGTGGGCAACGCGGCCATCGCGGCGGCCCTGGAGCGGGCCAGCGAGGCCGTGCGCCAGGGGGACAGCATCGCCCACGCCCTGCGCCAGAGCGAGGTGCTCCCGCCCATCGTGCCGCATGTCATCGCGGCCGGCGAGGCCAGCGGAACCGTCGAGCAGGGCCTGCTGCAGATTGCCGAGGCATACGAAGGCGAGGTCGAGACGCGGGCAGCCGCCCTGACCTCCCTGCTGGAACCGGTGCTTATCATCGTCATGGGCGCTATCATTGGCTTCATTGTGCTGGCCATCTTGCTGCCCATCTTCGATATCAACAGGGCTATCATGTAACAGGAGGTCCCCATGCCACGCCGCGTCCCTCACAAAGCTTGCCTGAACCGCGCCGCCGGCTTCACCCTGGTGGAGTTGATGATCGTCATCGTCATCGTGGGCATACTTGCCACGCTGATAATGCCCCGCGTGTTGGATCGGCCGGAGCAGGCGAGGCGCGTGAAGGCCAAGGCGCAGATATCAAGCTTCACGAACGCTCTGGGCATGTACAAAGCGGACACGGGCCAGTTCCCCACCACGGCCCAGGGCCTGGAGGCGCTGGTCAGCAACCCGGGCGTCGAGGGATGGCAGGAGGGCGGATACCTTCAGCACGGCAAACTGCCGAAAGATCCGTGGGGCAACGACTACGTCTACATGTCGCCGGGAACGCACAGCACCGACTATGACATCGTCTCCTACGGCCGGGACGGAGAGCCGGGCGGAACGGACTTCGATGCGGACATCCAGAGCTGGAACCTGCAGGAGGACTGAGACGCCGTGAGGCGGATGAACGCCGGGCTGACACTGGTCGAACTGGCCGTGGTGATGGTCGTCCTGGGCATGGCCATGGCCCTGGTCGGCCCTCGGCTGGGGCGGAGCCGGCTGGAGCGGGCCAGTGCGGCTGCTGCCGCCCACCGCATCGCCGCCCTCGCCGTGCACGCGCGCAGTCGCGCCGCTACGGAACGGCGGGAGGTCTGCCTGTGCCTGCACATTGGTGAGGGCCTCTACTGGCTGGGCGCTGAGGAACAGCCGGACCAGCCGCTGGCCGTGCTGAACGCGGCGGCGCGCCGATGGCGGCTGCCGGAAGGGGTCGCTTTCACAGCCATTCAAGTGCGCGACAGCGCAGCCAAAGGCGGGGAGACAGCGCGCCTGACCTTTCGGCCCGAGGGGTGGGCTGACTGCGGCGGCATATCCATCGCCGACCGCAGCGGCGGCACCTGGCAGGTGGTGGTCACGCCGCTGACCGGCCGGGTGGAAGTCCACGCCGGCCAGGAGGAGGGCCATGGCACGGCGCAATGAGAACAACCGTGGCCGGAACGCCGGCTTCACACTGATAGAGACCCTGATCGCCCTGACTGTGGCGGCGGTCGCCTTGGTGGCCCTGCTCGGGCTGCAGGTGGGCAACATCAGCCTGTCAGACCGGTCCGAACAACTGTGTCGCGCCACGCTCCTTGCGCGGGCGAAGCTGGCCGAGGCGCGCGCCGATCCCGATCTGCGCACCGGCTCGGAGGATGGCAGCGAACCCCAGCCGGGCAGGGAAGCCGCCCTCTACTGGAGACGGACCGTGCGGGAGCGGACGCTCTCGGTCGGCGACGCCGGACAGGAGGTCACGGTCTTGGAGGTGACCGTCGAGGCAGGCACAGACCGGAGCGGCCACAGCGGAACCACCACCCTTACCACCTACGTCAACCCCCGGGAAGCGGGGTAGAATGGTCAACCGACGCACAGGCTTCACGCTGATCGAAGTGCTGATCGCCATGGGTACCACGGCGATGATCATGACCATTGCGTGGATCACCTACGCCGGCGCCTCGGCCTCCGCCGCCCGCTGCAGGGCGCTGAACGGCACCCAGCAGCAGGCCCGCGCGCTGCTGGCCATGATGGCCCGAGAGGTGCGCTGCGCTTACGTGCCCCCGGCGACCGCCTCCCCCGAGACAGAGCAGGAAGACCCGGCCCTGGCCGGGGCGGATGGCGCACTGACTGTGCTGACCGGGGGCGCTCCGCCCGAACCCGGCACGCCGCGCGTGGGACTCTACAGGGTGGAGTACAGGTTTGAGGGCGCTTCGGGCGTGCTGCGACGCAGTCAGGCGTCTCTGGTCGGCGGGGCGGGCGCCGGGGCCGACGGAACGGCATGTCCCATGCTGGCGCAGGGCGTGGCAGCGCTGGAACTCAGCTTCTATGACGGAGAAGACTGGCAGAGCGAGTGGGACTCGAACGAGGAGCAGGCCCTGCCACGCGCCGTGGCCATCGAGTTGACCCTGGCAAGCGAAGACGGACGGGACAAGACCTACGCCGTATCGGTGTGCCCCGCCTGTCTGGACTCCCAGAAGCCGGCCGGCGAAGCAGTGCCGGCAACCGAAGCGACGAGTGACCGCTACCCCCGGAGCCGCCCGTGAGCCCACGCAACACAAGGGAGCGTTCCGGCTTCGCGCTGATTGTGGTGCTGCTGGTGGTGGTGCTGCTGGAGCTTCTGCTGCTGCAGTTGGGCGTGGAATGCCGCGTGAACATGGATGCGGCGGCGAACTGGCGCGCTGCGCAGCAGGCGCTCTGCTGCGCTGAAGCCGGCCTGAGCGCCGCCGCCGGACTGGTGACTCACCCGGAGGCGCCGCCAACCGCCGAGACGTTGCGTGACGCCTTCGCAAAGGAACTGGAGGTCGGCGGCGGAACGTGCACCGTGAAGATAGCGCAGCACAACGGGCGGCTGAACGTGAGATCCCTGACCGACCAGAAAGGCCGGCTTTCCCGCCCGCGGGCCGACCAACTGCTCGGACTGATTGACCTGCTGAACGTGGAAAGGACGGGCGAGAAACTCATAAGCTATCGCCTGGTGCCTTCCCTGGCCGACTGGCTGGATGCGGACGACGAAGTGACGGTGCTGCCGTTCGTGCAGCGGGAGAACGAAGGTGCCGAAGACGATTACTACAATGAGCTCGACCCACCTTACGACTGCAAGAACGGCCCGCCAGACGCGCTGGATGAGTTGCAGTTGGTCCGGGGCGTCACGCGCGATGCCTTCGTGCCGCCGGCGGAGGATGAGCAGGACGCCGGCTCGGGCCTGCGGGAGTTCCTGACTATCTACGGCAGCGACAAGGTGGACGTGAACTACGCCCCGCCCACGGTGCTGGCCGCCCTGTCGGAGCGGGTCAGCCTCGAGGCCGCCCGGGTGATTGTGGACGCCCGCTTCGAGGGCCCCTTTGAGAACATCGAAGACCTGGGTGCAGTGGGCGGCCTGTCGAAGGAAGCCTTCGACGCGCTGCGTCCGCACCTCACAGCGCGGGCGGAGGTGCCCTACTTCGAGGTGACGGCGACCGGTCAGGCACACGGCGCCACGCGGACGCTGCGCTCCGTGTTCCGGGCGGAGAACGGACGGGCGATCGAAATACTGCGCGAGGAGCTGTAGGACACACGGAGTCTATTATGGCGAACCGCTCGATCGGGATTGACGTAGGCCGGCAAGAGATCCGCGCCGTGCAGATGATCTGTCGGGGCCGGCGCACGAGGGTCGAGCGGGCGCTGAGCTGTCCCCTGCCGGCCCCGGGGGAGCCCGCGGGATCGGCTGCGACAGCCCTGCGCGAGCTGCTGGCCGAGGGCGGCTTCCGACGGCGGGTCGCCTCGGCCGTCGCCGCCCCGCCCGGGGCCGTGTTCTTCCATCGCCATCAGACCGAACTGAGCAATCTTCAGCAGGCACGCCGCGTCCTGCCGTTCGAGCTGGAGGACGAACTGCCTCTGGCCTTCGGCGACGCCGTGCTGGACATCTGCACCGCCGAGCAGCTTCCCGACGGGGGATACGACCTGCTGGTCGGGGCTGTAGACCGCGACATACTGCACCGCCGAGCCGACGTGCTGCGGAAGGCGGGGATGCCGTGCGACCTGGTGGACGCGGAGGTCTGCGCCCTGCTGACTCTGACGCTGGCCAGCCATCCGGAGGCGGCCGATGGAGCCGCCCTGGTGGCGGAGGTGCGTGAGGAACGCGTGATCATGGGTCTGGCGCGTGACGGCCGCCTGCTCAACGCGCGCAGCCTGGCCCGGCCCCCGGAAGGCGCCTCGCCTGACGAGGAGAGCGCTTCCGAAACGCTGGGCGCGACGCTGGCCCGAGAGCTGCAGCTCACATGGCGGCAGGCGTGCCGGGGCGCCCTGCCCGAGGAGGCGACCGTCTTCCTGGCCGCGCGGCAGGGGCTGCAGGCGGACCTGGGCGAGCTGCTGCAGGCGCGGCTGGCGGCCTCAGTGCGTGCACTGGACCCGACGGCCGGTGTGACACTCGAGGAAGGCGTAGAGCTGGGAGCGGAGGACGCCGTTGCGCTGGGGCTGGCCTTGCGGGCGGCGGGCAAGGGCGAAGGGCCCGACTTCCTGCGCGCCGATCGTGCCACCGCGGAGCAGGCGCGGGCACGCAGGCGCGCGGGCTTCGTGCTGGTCGCGCTGCTGGTGCTGGTGTCATCGGCCTGGCTGGTGCGCTTGTTCATGCGCCTGGGGCGCCTGGAGAGGCGCAATGAGGCCCTCGAAAGCCGGATCGAGCAGACCTTCCGCCAGACGCTGCCGGACCAACCCCACATGGTGGATCCCGTCGTGCAGGTGAGGCGCCGGCTGGAGGAACTGCGGAGGGAATACGAAAGGTTCGCTTCGGTGACGGGCCGCGGCGAGTCGCCGCTTCGACTGCTGCGGCAGATCAGCGTGGCGTTGCCGCGCAGTATCGAGGTGCGTGTGACGGAACTGAACCTGAGCGGCCGAACCGTCACCATGCAGGGCATCACCGACAGTCTGAAGTCACTCGACGCGCTGCAGGCATCCCTTTCCGCAGAGCCGCTCTTCAGTGGCATCCGCGTCAAAGAGGTCAGCGTGGGCAGCGGCAACGCCGTGCGTTTCACCGTGGAGATCAATCTCAAGCCGATCTGAGGTGGATATGCGACTGGCCCGAAGAGAGAAACTGCTGCTGGCCGCCGTGGGGGCGCTTATCGTGCTGGCTATGGGGTATCACCTGGTGGTCAAACCAGCTCTGCAGCGTGCGCAGGCCCTGGAGCGGGTGCAGGGGCCGAAGTCGGCCTCCCTTGCCGAACTTCGCGCGCTGAGCCAGGAATACGTCACGCTGAAGGGCCAGATCGAGGGCTTGCGCCGCAAGATCGAGCAACAGCCGGAGGGCTTCGGCGTTCTCTCGTTCCTCGAAGGGGCAACAGACGAGTGTGGCATTGCCGACAAGGTCAGCTACATGCATCCCAGCACGGCTCCCCTGGATGAGAGCTACGTGGAGCACGCCGTCGAGGTGAAGGTGGAGGGGGTCACACTGGCTCAGTTGGTCCGCTTCCTGGTGGCCGTGCCCTCGGCCGACGCAGTCCTGGGGGTGAAGAGCCTGCGCATAGAGGTGGCACGGAACGCGAAGCTGCTGGACGCGGTCGTGGTAGTGACTGCTCTGGAATCCGCCGCCTGACGGTTGGGGCGCCGCAGCGGCAGCATCTTCCTTGACAGGGGTTTCCCGCGCCCGTATAATGAACATATGTTCATAATGGAGCGCGATGCCCCGTAGCAAGAAGACAAGGTTCATACGACACCGGCCGCCGGTGAGCATGTTCAAACCGGCGGGCGTTCCGGCCAGAGGTCTGGGGCGGTGCGTGCTGCCGCTGGACGAGTACGAAGCACTGCGGCTGGCCGACTACGAGGGCCTTTCGCACGAGCAGGTGGCCGAGCGGCTGGGCGTCTCTCGCCCCACTGTGAGCCGGATGCTGTCCCGCGCCCGAAGCACGGTTGCACGGGCGCTGGTTGAGGGCAGAGCGCTGGCCATTGAGGGCGGGCCGGTGGCGTTCGCGCCGCCGTTCCGGGGCGGACGCCGCCGCCGCAGAGGCCGAGGACAAGGTTGCCGAAGAGGAGGCCGATAAGCATGGGAGCCGGAAAAGGACAAGGTGGCGGACAGGGTGGCGGTCGCGGCCGGATGGGTGGCTTCGCCGCCGGACCCGGTGGCAAGTGCACGTGCCCGAACTGCGGCAAGAAGGTGCAGCACCAGCGCGGGGTGCCGTGCTACAACATGAAGTGCCCCGACTGCGGCACCAAGATGACCCGCGAGCGCTGAGTCTGAGCGGCCCGCAGAATCGAGAATCGTTTCCAACACCCTCGAACGCGATGAAAGGAGGTGTACGATGCCAGGTGGAGACGGAACCGGTCCTGCCGGAATGGGATCCATGACGGGTAGAGCAGCCGGCTACTGCGCCGGATATGCTGTGCCCGGCTACATGAACCCCGCCGCAGGGCGCGGCTCCTACCGCAACGCGCCGCCGGCGGGCTACGCGCGCTTCGGGCCCGCCTATGGACCTGCCCGCGGGCCGGTCGGTTACGGCGGTCTGGCGCGCGCCGGTGCCTACGGCGCATGGCCGGGGCGCGGACCCGGCAGGGGCTTCGGACGCGGGTTCGGGCGCGGCTTCCGCGGCGGCCGACGCGGCGGGAGGTTCTGGTAACAGCAAAGCTCTCTCAGACTCTCCGTTTTCTCAGGAGGTTGCAGCCATGCCAGGTGGAGATGGCACAGGGCCCGCAGGGATGGGCCCGATGACCGGCCGCGCGGCCGGTTA
>JAWOCH010000021.1:0-2577 GCA_046483865.1 Candidatus Brocadiia bacterium
GCCCCGGCGCGTGAAGAAGTCGCCTATCGCCCGGCGCACCGACTGCGCCCGCTCGTCATCCTCTTCGCTGAGGGCGACCTGCGGGGTGATCTTGGCCTCGCGCAGGCACTCCCGCATGGCCGCCAGGAGCTGGCTGTGCACCTGTCGTCCCGCCCGGAAGCGCACCTCCAGCTTCGTGGGATGCACGTTCACGTCCACCGTGCGGGGGTCGAGCGTGAGGAACAGGAAGCAGACCGGCCGCCGGCCGCTGGTGATCATGCCCCGATACGCCTCTCCGACGGCGTGCAGCAGCGTCTTATTGCGCACGTAGCGGCCGTTGACGTAGGTGTATTGCATCCGCGTGGTGCGCCGATCCACGAAGGGGGGCAGCAGGTAGCCTTCGATCTCCAGCTCCGGGCTCTGCCAGCGCAGGGGGATCAGGTTGTCGGCGACCTCTCGCCCGTAGAACTCGCCGATGCGCTGGGCGCGGCTCTCGGCCGGGGGCAGGTTGAATACGGTGCGGCCCTTGTGGGTCAGCACGAAGTGGATGTCGGGGCGGGCCAGCGCCGCCCTGGTCACGGCCTCGCTGATGTGGGCCATCTCGGTGGCCGTGGTCTTCAGGAACTTCTTGCGCGCCGGGATGTTGCCGAACAGGTTGCGCACCTCGACCTGGGTGCCCACCGGGGCGCCGCACGCCTTCACCGGGCTGATGACGCCGCCCTCGACACTCACCTCATGCCCCGAGTCGCTGGCGGGCGTGCGGGAGACGATCCGCGCCTGCGAGACCGCTCCGATGCTGGCCAGGGCCTCCCCCCGAAAACCCATCGTGCGGATGTCGAACAGGTCGTCGCCCTCGGCCAGCTTGCTGGTGGCGTGACCGGCGAAGGCCAGCGCCAGGTCGTCGGCGTCCATGCCGCAGCCGTCGTCCACCACGCGGATCAGCTTCGAGCCGCCGTCCTCCAGCTCCACTTCGATCCGTTCCGCGCCGGCGTCCAGCGAGTTCTCCACCAGCTCCTTCACCACGGAGGCCGGCCGCTCGACCACCTCGCCGGCGGCTATCTTGTTGGTCAGGCTGGCGGGGAGGATCCGGATGCTCATGGTCCGCACGGGCTGCTGGGGTAGTGATTGCGCGCATACTATCACGAAGCCCGCGTGCAGACGAACGGAACTACGGGCGCAGGATGACGTACTTGGCGTGCGGGGGCATCTGGATCCAGCGCGAATCGCCCGTCTCGCCCACGGTCAGCTCTTCAGTCATCATGCCGTTGGGGTCGAGGGCGACGGCCGAGCCGAGCGCCGGGTTGGTCACCTCGATGCGCGCGTCGTTGTTGACCAGCCGCCACGGGGCCTCGCCGTAGTTGACCACCTCGTAGCCTTCGTGCTCCCGGCCCTCGTCATCCTCCCAGGTGACGGCCTTCTGCTCCCAGCCGGTTGGCCGGGCGATGGTGCCGGCCTGGATGAGGATGCGCTCCGAGGAGGCCAGCGGCCGCCCGTCCATCGAGACCACCAGGATGGTCGCGTATTCGTTGCCGCATTCGATAACCACGTCCGCCAGCTCGATGCGGCCCGCACGCCGCAGGAAGCCCGTGGCGCCCTGGGCCGCCGGGGCGTTGACGGCGCAGACGCCCTGCCCGTAGTTCCACGCCACCTGCTGGGTGATCGAGGTCACCAACTGCCGCTCCTCGTCAATGTAGGGTTCCAGATCAGCCACCCGGTCCTCGGCCGGTTCGGTGCCGTAGGTCACCTCCACCGGACCGACGAGGAACGCCAGAGGGCTGACGGCGCCGACGTCCTCGTCGGCTCCCTCGCTGACGGCGCGGTTCGGGTCGTAGCCGGGGTCTTCGCTGATGAGCGGCATCTCACGCTGCCAGATCTCCTGGAGCGTTCGGCGCTCCTGCACCACGGGCGCGCCGCGCTGCACGTAACCCCGCCGGTAGAGCAGCGCCGCGGCCGGGAAGTTGCCCATGATCTCCGGCGTGTGGCAGACCCACTTGGCGATGGACGGCAGGAAGCCGTTCGCCGAGGCCGGCTGGCGCCACTGCGGCTCCCCCATCGCGAACCAGTAGAAAGCGTCCGCCCCGCACAGCGACTGGTAGACGCTGACCAGGAACGGTCCCTCCCCCTGGTAGCCCAGCGGCGGCACCCACATGGACTCCGGCACGATCATCGGGAGGCCGGCGGTCAGCTTCAGGTTCGTGGGCAGCTCGCGCGGGTTCAGCAGCACGGAGCGGTTGCTGAAGCGGTCGCCGTTGACTATGGCCCAGCCCTGGTGCGGCCCTTCGTGCAGCCCGCCGGTGTAGTAGCGGTTCACGCCGGAGACCTGGTTCGCGGTGTAGGAGAAGCGCTCCGCGTCGTTGAGCGTCACCAGGTCAGCCGGACGCCAGTTGCCGGCGTTGATCACCTGCCGGCAGCCCAGTTCCTCGCGCAGGAACCGCTCCACCTCCTCGAACCAGCTCCGCATCGTCATGGTGTAGAACTGGAGTTGGTCGGCCAACCTCTGGCCCATGCCGTCGGAGTGCGGGCCGTGCTGGCGGACGGCGTCGCGGGTCATCTCCCAGATGTGGTGCAGGCCCATCTGCCCGTCGGCCGGGGCGTCGT
>JAWOCH010000116.1:0-2547 GCA_046483865.1 Candidatus Brocadiia bacterium
CTCCCTGGCAGCGCGCAAGGGCTGCAACGGGCAGGCCGAGCCGGTCCTGCACATGCGCTACATCGTCACGCGGCAGAACCAGCACGAACTGCCGGGGGTGGAGGAGTTCGCCCGGGAGAACGGGTTCGACGCCCTCAGCATCCGAACGCTCTCCATCATCGACGCACCGGAGACCGACCACCGGGACCTCGTGCCCGACAGAGAGGTATTCCAGGCCTATGAGTACGCTGACGGCCGTCGGGTGGCCCGTGAAGACTTCGTCTGCCAGCTTGCCTTCTGCGTTCCCACCGTGCTGGTCGATGGCACGGTGGTGGCCTGCGATCAGGACTTCAACGCGCAGGCGGCCTATGGCCGTCTGGGGGCGGGCGTCTCCTTCGACGACATCTGGTTCAGCCCGGAGGCGCGGCGGGTGCGCCACAGGATCAAGAAGCGTCCTGACAGCCTCAGCTTCTGCCGCAACTGCCCCTACGCCGACAGGCGCACCAACTCCTGCAGCGTTCGCTGGATCGATCTGAGGCCAGAGGCCGCGACGACGTCTTGACAGGTGCCCCCGCGCTCAACTACGCTTTCCATCGCCAACAGTCATGGAGGAAAAGACATGGCCCTCATGCGCATCGGTTTCCGCGGCGATTCCATTGCCAAGCAGACTAACATGACGGTCATCCTGCCCCAGGACGCCGAATTGGACGGGCCGTTTCCCGTCATGTATCTGCTGCACGGGCTGTCGGACGACGACAGCATCTGGACCCGGCGCACCTCGGTGGAACGCTACGTGGCGGGCATGCCGCTGATCGTGGTGATGCCCGACAGCGCCCGGGGTTTCTACACCGACGCGGCCGAGGGCCCGGCCTACGAGAGCCACATCATCAAGGACGTAATGGGATTCGTGGACCGCTTCTTCCCCACTATCCCGCAGCGCAACGGCCGGGTCATCGAGGGTCTGTCCATGGGCGGCTACGGGGCGATGAAGCTGGCCCTGAAGTATCCGAACCTCTTCTGCAGCGTCGTGGCGCACTCGAGCGCGATGGACATCGCGCAGCTTCTCCAGACCGAGGAGCGGCAGGCGGAGCTGGGCCGCATCTTCGGCAGCGACCCCGCGGAGGGTGACAACGACGTCTTTGTGCTGGCCGAGCAGATTCAGCGGGAGGACCTGCCGGCCATCCGCTTCGACTGCGGCATCGAGGACGGCCTGCTGGAGCAGAACCGGAGCTTCCACGAGCATCTGGAACGGCTGAACATCGAGCATGAGTACGAAGAGTTCCCCGGGACGCACGAATGGGGCTACTGGGACCAGCGAGTGCAGGAAGGGCTGCGGTTTCATGCCCGCGCACTCGGGATCTGATGCATTCCCCCACGCGAGGCCGCAATGCGTGTCCTTTGCGACCTGAAACATCCGGCGGACGTGCACTTCTTCCGTCCCCTCATCTCCGCCTTACGGCGGGATGGGGACGAGGTGCTGGTCACCTCCCGGGCGAAAGATGAGACGCTCGAGTTGCTGGACGGCCTGGGCATGTCCCACGTCTGCGTGAGCCGCATGGGTCAGGGGCTAACGGGTATGGGGGCCGAGCTGGTGGAGCGCACGGTCCGGCTGGTCGGTTTGGCCCGCCGCTTCCGTCCGGACGTGATGATAGCGCGCACGGGTGTCTGTGTGGCGCTGGCCGGCCGAGCCCTGCGCGTTCCGACCGTGACGGTTGACGACACCGAGTTTGCGTGGTTGCAGGTAGGCTTGTCCACCGCTCTGGCGACAGTGGTGTGCACGGGAATGGGTTACGGCCGGCTCTTCCCCGGCAAGCAAGAGCACTTCGATGCCCCGCCGCAGTTGGCCTATACGCATCCGGACCGCTTCACGCCCGACCCCGACCGCCTTCGCGCGGCCGGGCTGGCCCCCGAGGAATCGTACGTCGTCGTCAGGCTGAAAGCGTGGCGTGCCGTGCACGACCTGGGCACGCGCGGACCGGCGGAGCCGGAAGCCGTGCGGCTGGTCGAGTCCCTCGCCCGGCACTGCCGCGTCATCGTTAGCGCCGAGCGGGCCATTCCGCCCGAACTGAGCGCCCATCAGAACCCCGCTCCGGTGGAGGACGCGCTGCACCTGCTCGCACTCGCGCGCCTCTACGTGGGAGAGGGCAGCAGCATGGCGGCCGAAGCAGCATGCCTGGGCGTGCCGGCCATCTACCTCAGCCCCAACTCACGGCGGGGGTACCTGGACGCCCTCCAGCAGCGATTCGGCCACGTACGGACGGTGCAGAACGCATCCGAAGCTCTGCGACTCGCCGAAGCCTGGCTGTCCGACCCCACGCTACGCAACGGGGCGGACCGTATCCGCAGAGACCTTGCCCGTTCCTGTGACGATCCCGTGACTTTCCTGAGGGACGTGCTCCGCCGTCACGCGCGCCGACTTTGATGCAGGCCGGCGGTCATTCTCCCCGTTGCTCGCGCAGGGCGCGCACTTCCTTCCGGAGCACCTGGACCTGTTCGCTCAGTTCGCACAGGTGCCGCTTGATCTGCTCCTGGCCCTCTGTCAGGCCCTCGAGCATTTCCGTGTGCCGG
>JAWOCH010000147.1:0-2537 GCA_046483865.1 Candidatus Brocadiia bacterium
CGAGGGCGGCCGTGCTACATCAATCTTGCGCGGGCGTGCAGAGGCACCCCGCCCGCCGAGCACACGCTAAACAGGTGCCGCGCAGAAGCGCGTCCCTCCAATCCCTGCGGTTGCGCGACGGGCCGCGTTGGGGAACACTGTCTACTCTCCCACGAGGAATCCGGCGATGGCTGAGTATGACCACAAGGAGATCTGCCCGATGGCGGTGGCCGTGTTGCTGCTGGGGGTGGCCAGTGCGGTGGGCAGCATCGGGATGCTGTGGCGGGGGTGGGACCCGTCGCCTTCGCTGCTGGTGCTGCCGTGGTTCGCTTCGGTGTTCGGGGTGGGGTTCGGGGTGGCGTTTCTGTACGTGCGCGTGACGGACAGAGGTTCGGCGCTGGCTATCGAGTACGGCCCGATGCGGCTGGTGCAGGCGGACCTGCCGTATCGGGACATGGAGTCGGTGGAGCGGGCGCAGGTGCGGCGGCTGCGCCGCTGGCAGGTGCGCTGGGGTGGGCCGGTTCGCGTCTACGCGGCGCGCTCGCGGGGGCCGGCGGTGCGCATCAAGCTCAAACCCCTGCCCGGCCAGCGCCTGCCGCGTGCCGTCGTGGTGGGCACGGACGACCCGGAGGGCCTGCTGGAGTTCCTCCGCACGCGCATCGGCGAGAGTGCGTGAAGCCGCCTCAGGTGCGCTCGTGGGCAACGACGATCTCGCCGAAGAAGACCCGGTGGAAGTCGCCCTCGGCGTAGCAGTCCGCTCGGATCTGGTCGTCTATGGCGGCGTCCACCACGTCGTTGCGGTGTCGCACGATGCACTCGTAGTGGCGCACGCACTCGGCGATCAGCGGCGGGCGCACCCGCCGGGCGGGCTCACGGGTCAGGTTCAGCTTGACGAACTTGTTGACGTCCCGGCCGCTGAGCCGCCCGCACTCCAGGCAGATGTCCGCCATCTCGTCGGTGGGCACGTTGACCACGAACTCGCCGGTGGCCTCGACGTAGCCGAAGGTGTAACGCGAGGGCCGCACGTAGACGAGGAACATGGGCCGCCCCCAGATGATGCCCGCGCTGCCCCACCCGATGGTCATGACGTTGTCCTGGCCGCCCTCCTGCGGGGCGGTGCTGGTCAGCAGCAGGCCGTAGGACTGCATCCGCTCCAGCGTGTCATCCAGGTTCTCCCGGTAGTCAGTCTTCTTCAGCGTCATCGCTGCCCCCCTCTTCGGTCGGTGATGGGCTTTCAGGCTCCGGCGCGCCGGGCAGCTCCATCTCGTCTGCCGCTCGCTGCCCCCGCCTGGGCGTCCCCACGCCGGCGGTCAGGCAGAGCTTGAGCAGCTCTTCGACGGTGGTGTCCGGCAGCTTCTCCACCCTGTCGGGCGGGACGTAGAGCGTGTAGCCACCGAGCTGGTAGCTCATTGGCAGGTAAACGGCGATGCGATCGGGATCGCCGGGCAGGAAGCGTTCCGGCTCCTCCTGGGTGATCAGGCCGAGCATGACCGCATTCCCCTCCTCGGAGCGCACCACGCAAGGCTTGCCACGGGAAGCCTCCTCAGCGCCTCCGAGGAACTGCAGAAGGTCGCGCACCGAGGAATAGAGGCTCTTGACCAGCGGGATGCGCTCCACCAGGCTCTCGGCGACGTTCAGGGGCCAGCGCAGCAGCCACGTCCGCGCCAGCAGCCCCACCAGGTAGATGCCACCCAGCCCGATCAGGATACCCACCCCGTAGGGCACGTCGGCAAGCTCGGCAAACCTGTCCGCCCAAACAGCCTGGATCCCCTTGCGGATGGTCTGGTCCAGCCACCAGATTGCCGCCCCCAGCACGTAGATCGTGATGATGGCCGGGGCCACCACGATGATGCCGTTCACGAAGATCTTGAGGTGTTTCTTCACGGCTGTCCTCCCACGCCGAGCGTCGCTGGATTCGCACTGATCCCGTCACGGTCATTATAGGCGCCGCGCTCGGAGGGGCAACGGTGACCGGCACGAGGGGCTCAGTGCTCCAGCAGGGAGACGAACTCGTAGAACGGGAAGTTCTGCCCCGGGCACCGGGTGTTCTTCAGGTGCCGGTGCAGCAGCAGGCGGGAGGTGGGGATGCGGCAACGCTCCTGCAGGTAGTTGACCAGGCTGACCAGGGAGCGCATCTGGCGCGCGGTGGGATAGCCCTCCTCGAAGTCACCCACCAGGCAGATGCCGACGCCGTGCTCGTTATACTCCTTGACGCCTGCGTGGGCGCCGTGGAGCTGCCGCTCCCAGCGAAAGGTGACCTCGACGGCGCCGTCCCGGCTGCCCTGGCCATTGCCGATCACGAAGTGATAGCCGACTCCCAGCCAGCCCTTGCGCTTGTGGTAGCGATCGAACACCTCCTCGCTGCCGGCCTGGGTGAAGCTGTGGTGGACGACGATGTAGCGCCAGTCCCGCCGGAGGGGCACGTCCAGCCGGCCGATCGCGTCGGGCCGGGCGGGGACGGAACGGACGGCATAGCGGGGGCGCTCCATGGCCAGCGCGGGAAGGCTCGGGGGCGATGGAGCTTCGTACTCGATCGGATCGGCGTCGCCGATTGTCTC
>JAWOCH010000183.1:0-11555 GCA_046483865.1 Candidatus Brocadiia bacterium
ACTCGGCAGTTCAGGTCGGTTCAGTCAGAGAATTGAATGACCCTGGGAGCGCACAGGCAACCCCTTGACCGGGACGCCGCAAACGGTTACGGTTGAATGCAGGAAGGGGGCTCGAAAAGCGGGGGCGCTATGGGGGAGCAGTGCGACGTTGAGGATTCTGTGCACTCGGTGCGCCGCTTGCTGCGGCGCAACGTGCGGGAGGCCGTGGGCGGGCTGAACGGTGAGCAGGTCGCCGACCTGCTCCTGGGGGGCAAGATGCTGCGCACGCGGCTGGCCGTGCGGGCAGCGCAGTCAGAGAATCGGGGGCGGCGGCACGTCGAACGGGCGTGCGTCGCAGTGGAGCTGGTCCACACGGCCACGCTGTGCCACGACGACGTGATAGACGGCGCAACGCTGCGCCGCGGGCGGCCGGCGCTGTGGCGGCAGATCGGCCCGCGGGCTGCCGTTCTCGTGGGGGACCTGCTGCTGAGCCGCGCCTTCGAGGTGGTGGCCCTGACCGATCCGATCACGGTGCGCACATTCGCCGCCTGCGTCCGTGAGGTAGCGCTGACCGAGGCCGTCCAGGAACTGGACGGCACCCCCGAGCCCTCTGAGGCGGAACGACTGCGCCTGGCGCGGGGCAAGACGGGGCCCCTGTTCGCATTCGCAGCCCGGGCGGCCGGCGGAGAGGACACCGAGCTGCGGGACACACTCCAGGAAGCGGGCTACCGCATCGGGACGGCATACCAGCTCGCCGATGACCTGCTGGACGTTGTGGGCAGCGAACCGGCCGCCGGCAAGACGCTGGGCACGGACGCGCAGCGCGGCGTGCCGACGCTGCCGGGCATGGGGCCGGAAGGCCGGCGGCTCGCCAGACGGCGGCTGGCGGAGCTGTGCCGCAGCGCGACGGCCCTGCTGGCTCCCTGGCCGCCCGTCCAGGAGGGCGTCTCGGACTACCTGTCGCAGGACCTTCAACCCGTCCTCGATCGCCACCTGCCGGGCCTCCGGGCAGCGCCCGGCCGGGCATTCCGACGGCCGTAGCATCCGGGGGGGCACGGGTAGGTCCGGCGTCCCCGCCGGACCTTGCGCGGCGGGACGCCGCGCCCACCCGGTTGGAGGAGGTTCATGCGCGGAACAGGGGCAACTCCTCAGCAGGCTGATACGGGAGGCAAAGATATGGCAGAGGCCGCCCTGTCGCCGGTCCGATGGAAGTGGATGCGGGCTCTGCGCGCATTTGCGTTCCCGCTCTCGGCGCTGCCGGTCTGGGTGGGGACGGCGGCCGTGCTGCCGCCAGCGCGCTGGCGGTGGGACGTGCTGCTGATCGGCACCCTGGGCGTGCTGCTGTTCCACTCGGCGGGCAACCTGCTGAACGATTACTTCGATTACACCTCCGGCGCCGATCACATGGATGAGGGGGACGACGGCCGCCCGGGCCGACTGCTGGTGCGGGGCGGCATGACGCCGGCACAGGTGCTGGGCGAGGCGCTGGCGTGCCTGGCGCTTTCGGTGCCCGTGTGGGCCTACATCGTCTGGCGCTCCCACCCGGAGGTGCTGCTGTTCATCGCGCCGGCCGGGCTGGCGCTCTACGCCTACACCGGCCCGCCGTTTCGGCTGAAGGCGCGGGCGCTGGGCGAGCCGCTGATGGTGGCGGTGTTCGGGCCGCTGATTGTCGGCGGCGCCGCCTATGCACAGACAGGCCGCCTGCCCACGCACGTGGTGCTGCTGTCCGTGCCGGTGGGCATGGCCACGGCCTGCGTGCTGGCCGCCAACAACCTGCGCGACTACGACGAGGACGGCGCGGCGGGCGTGCAGACACTGGCGCAGGTGATCGGCCGGCGCTGGCAGCGAGTGGTCTACCTGGCGCTGTCGGCCGGGCTGTCGGTCGGCGTGGCGCTCTACGGCATTCTCGGGCCGGCCTCCCCCGTGCTGGCGGTGGCGCCGGCGCTGCTGCTCATGCTGGCCGGCACGTTCCGCCGCGTCTGGCGCGGGGGCCGCATCCCGGACGTTGACGTACGCACGACGCGCTACTCGACGGCCGTCATGGTCTTTCTGCTCGCCGTGCTGATGCTGACGCCTTGATCAGTCGCGCGGCCGGCTGCGCTGCAGACCCAAGTCGCCGCCGCCGGCGAAGAACATGGTCACGCAGGCGGCGATGACCATCTGCTGCACGTGGGTCTGGAAGAAGCTCTCGTCCTTGTGCGCCGTGGCCAGGGCCACGGCCATCACGACTATCAGCGCGGCAGCGGCCAACCGGGGCGCCAGCGCCAGGATCAGCATGATCCCGCCGACCGCCTCGGCCAGAATCAGCAGTACGGCGAACAGCCCCGGCACCGCGAAACCCATGTTGGCCAGCATGTCCGTCGTGCCACTGAACCCCGGGCCGCCAAACCAGCCGAACGCCTTCTGCAGCCCGTGCGTGAGGAAGATGATCCCCACCATCAGCCGCAACGGTATCAGCGCATAGCGCATCGTCAGCGAATGGGCCGTGTTGCTCAGCAGCCACATCCGACGGCGAGTCTTATCCTTGCTCATGCCACATCCCTCCTGAGAAGGTCAGCAAGCACTCCAAACCTGTCCTTCCAGCTCCAGGACCGGGCCGAGCACATCGCGTAGTGCAGCAGGCTCGGCAGCCGACCCCGCACTTCCCATCCCATCACGACCCCCGCCCCTTTGCCGGGGGCCAGGGGCACCACGTAGCCCAGGTCAGGCGGCGCGAAGGGCTCCAGCGTCGCCCCGGCCAGGGCGCGCAGGGCGTTCCGCGCCGCGCGCACGCCGCCGGCCAGGGAGAACTGCACGGCCATCCGCAGCGGCCCGTCATCCCCCGGGCGCACCGCGGCCGCCACGTCGCCCGCCGCGAAGACCCGCTCCCTGCCGGGCAGGCGGAGGAACTCGTCCACCTCAAGTCTCCCACGCCGTCCCTTCGGCGCCTCCAGCGCGCCGACCGCCTCGCCCGGCGTCACGCCCGCCGCCCAGGCGACCAAAGCGCCGGGCAACTGCGTGCCGTCCGACAGCGCCACGCCGTCCTCCTCGAACCGCTCCACGGTGCATCCGGTGCGCAGCTCTATGCCGAACTGAGCTATCAGCTCCACCGCCCAGTCCCGCACCGAGCCCGAGACGTTACCCAGCGGCTGCGGCGCCTTGTCCACTATCAGCAGGGGGCAGGCGCGGCGCAGCTCGTCGTAGGTCCGCCCCGTGAGGCGACGAAGCGTGTAGGCGATGTGGCTGGCGATCTCGAATCCTGTGTAGCCGCCACCCACCACCACGACGGGGCTCGGTGCGCCGGCCAGCAGCCGCTCGGCCCAACGACGCGTCTCGCGCCGCAGCGCCAGGCCCTCCTCCAGCGTCTTGAGGCCGATGCTTGCGGCCCTGGCCTGCTGGTCGCCGAAGTAGTTGTTCTCGCAACCGATGCAGATCAGGAGCGCGTCCGCTGAGAACCGGCCGGCGTCGGTCTCGACGGCCACTTCGTCCGGCATGATGCGCCGCACATGGGCCTGAGTGAACCGGGCGCCGAGGCGCTCGCAGTGCGGCCGCAACGGGTGGCGCATGTGCCGCGCCGAGACACGGGCGCTGATCAGGTCGGGCAGCAGCGGGCTGAACTCGCTGTCCTCGGACCGATCAACCAGATGGACGGCCAGCCCCGGGGGCCCACGGCGCGCCAGCTCCCCCACCGCCGCCAGCCCGGCGAAGCCTCCGCCCAATATGATGATCCGCTCGTGCACCTGCGCGCCCCTCGCGCCGGTTCAACACGGACCCCTGTACCATTGTCGCAGTCGAGGGCGCAGAATCAAGTGCACGGGGGGCCCCGCGGGCGCACGGGAGCCCGGCAGTGACTGAGATCCGGCGACGGGTCGAGGCCCTCGCAGTCACTCCGCACCGGATGCCGGCCGTCGGCTGTGGACACGCAGCCAGCGGCGGCTCACCTGCTGGAGGTGTTCGCGGTAGTTGGCCAGATCGCTGTCCTCGACCTCGCTGAACAACTGGTAGCCGATGCGGTTGACGGGTTCGAGGGCGGCAGCCTCGGCGTGGGCCAGATACAGATTGGCCAGCAGTCCCAGCAGGACCACGCTGGCAGCCGCCACGGGCAGCAAGCTGCGGAAGGCGGTGCGCCGGAAGCGGGCCATCGCCGCGTCCGGGGCCACGAACTGCGTCCGGGCGCATCCGTAGACTATCAGCGGCAGGACGATGGCGGCGCCGAACACGATGACCAGGTGTATCCAGGACCTAATGGCATAGGCGCTCCAAAGCAGCAACCCGCCGCCGCCGAGCAGAACCAGGCCGCCGGCGATGAGCCAGATGGGTGTCCGCCTGGCCGCCGACAGCGCCTCTCGCGCTACGGCGCCGAACGGGCGCACGGCATAGCCCAGATGGGCCAACTGCCACAGCACGAAGATCGGCACGACCGTGACCGCCGCACCGATTCCCACCACGCCGAGGAGCATGTGCACGTCCTTCACGACCGGTCCGGCCACAATGCCCGCAACGGCCGCGCCGAACGCCCCGGCCAGCAGCAGCGATAGCGCCGCCGAGGCCCGGTGGCGCAGAGGATTGAACCAGCCCCTCGGCGGGACAGGCAGACCGGCCTCCTCACAGCGCCGCCGCACGGCGCGGTGGGCGAAGACGCCCGTCAGCGAGACGATCAGCACGGCGCTGATCCCCAGCTCCGCCGCGCGCTGAAGGGCCAGGTGGGGGACCCCGTAACGCAGGCTGCGCCACGGGGCCACTCGCGTCTGGAGGGCATAGAGCGCGATGGGCAGCGCAAGCCCGAACAGCAGCGTGACCCCCAGGCGGCGCCAGCCGACGAACAGCATCAGCGGGCGCTCGTCCTCCCCCGGATGGCGCCAGCCGGACCACGCGCTCGCGCCAGCCAGCGCCAGCAGCGCCGCCGAGCCCAGCACCAGCAGCCCCGCCAGCACGATGCGCTCCAGCAGAACGTGCTCCGCCAGCCGGGTGGTGTCCAGCAACGGCTGGACCTCCAGACCGGGCAGCGCCGGCACCGTTGCCTGCGCCACCACGCCCCCTTCGGTCACCACGGCCTGCTCCAGGGCGTCGGCATGTCCTCTTGCCGGGACGGCGGCCGCGTAGGCGTCCAGCTCGCCCTGGAATGCCTGCTCGGCGGCGTCGGCCGCTTCCGGCTCACCCAGCGCCTCCAGCACCTGCGGCGCGGCGCCGGCCGTGTATACGTGCATGACGCGGGCGACCAGCGTGCTGATCAGCAGACGCGCATCGGCTCCCATCTGGATCCCCGGACGCTCCATGCTCCGGGCGAGCCTGACCGCCTCGTCCCGCCGGCCCATCTCGGCCAGCAGCAGCGCCATGCCGGGCAGCCTGCGCGAGAGGACGCGCATGGGCGCAAGGTGCGGCATCAGCAGGCCGGCGTGGTAGCCCCACTGGCTGAGCAGTTCCCGGTAAGTCCGCGGCTCGGCCCACAGGCCCTGCATCCTGGCGGCCCACTCGTCCACACGCGGCGTGCAGCGCCGTCTGGCGAAGCCGACCCGCGCCGCCCTTACGCCCCGCAGGAACAGCTCCCGGTCCGTCACCCGGAGCGTCGGCAGGTCGCGCTCGACCACGTCCGGCCCGTGGTGCCATCCCCTGTCGCGGTAGCTGACCGTGATACCCTCCTTGTCCGCCACCTCGGTCGCCTGGACGAGGAGCGTATAGGCCAGCAGGTAGTCGTAGAGGGCGTTCTTCAGGATCCAGCATCCGTCCGCGCGCCAGCGCCCGCATCCATTCCTCGTAGATGGCATCCGTCAGCCATTCCGACAGCCCATCCCGCCCACCCTCGACGCGCTCGGCCAGGTGACGCACGTAGAAGGCGTGGACGACCGGATCGTCCGGGAAGCGCTCCGCCACGAGCCGCGCCTCGTCCAGTTGGGTCCGCGATCCGCGCGCCACCTGCCGGTAGAGCCAGCGCTCGTCCTCCGACAGGCCGCTACGCGCCGCGGGCGGGCTGTGGTCCGCGAACCACAGCACCGGGGAAGACTGCCCGGCGACGCGCACGATACGCGCTGCCGCCCCGAAACCGTAGACGCCCGCCACGAGAGCCAGGACCAGCGCCGCCGGCACCAGGGCCAGCCGCGTGGCCCACTTGCCCCACCGGCGCAGGCGCATGCGGCGGCGGTTCGCCGCGTAGAGCTGCTCGGAGAGCGCCTCAGGGTCGCCGAACGCCTCCAGCGCGCGCTCTTCGGCCTGCTCTTCAGTGGCCCCCTCGGCGCGGGCCTCTGCGGCGGCGTCCTCCAGGTGGGCCTCCAGCTCCCGCCCTACGTCCCTCTGCACGAACGGGTCCGAGCGCAGGCAGCGGGTGGCCAGCTCCACGTAGTCAGCGAAGCGTCCCATCAGGCCCGTGCCCCCAGCAGGAGCAGGTTGACCCCGTGTGCGAACTGCCGCCACTCCTCGGCCTTCTCGCGCAGCCTGGCCTTCCCCTTCGCCGTGGTGCGGTAGTACTTCCGCTTCCGCCCGTTGGGCGCCTCGCGCCACTCGGCGGCCAGCAGCCCGTCGCCCTCCAGCCCGTGCAGGCAGGGGTAGAGCGTCCCCTCCTTCCACTCGAACAGCCCGCCGGTGCGCTCGTTGACGACCTTGACGATCTCGTAACCGTACATCTCGCGCTCGGTCAGCAGCCGCAGCACGATCGGCACCGTAGTCCCCTTCACCAATTCCCGGTCAAACTGCATAGCGTCGCTCCCTGACTTATGCCTCGGCCTACGAGGCATTATACATCGTTAGCCGAGGCAGTCAAGGGGGTTTCCCCCCAGATCCTGTGTTGACGGCTGGCCGTGGCGCGGACGTGTCCTTACCCCCGGGTGAGATGAAGCGCTTGGCCGGCAGTCACTTCCGACACCCCTGCCCCGCGCAGATTTCACTTGCACGAGGGCCTGCGACGTGGTATAGTTTGTTATGAAAGACGTGCTCCGGTGCGCCCATTGGGCGGTGCGGCTTCGTGCCGTGCGGAGCGGTCTGGGGGTTTTTACCCGTAACTATGTGAGCCGTCGTGTGAGACAGGCAGTTTCAGGTTTCCGCACGACGGGCTGGCATGTGCTGGGTCTGTTTCCCGCCTTGGGTTCCCTCAACCCGACGGCGGGCGTGCACCTCGCAATGCTCTCCCGTAGTCCACGCGGCCCTTCAACCCGCTCGATCCGATCACTGAGCGCCACAGTGGAGACGGCTTTCCGCAAGGCCGGGCATGGGATGCACGCGCGTGTGTCGGCCCGGCTTCTCAGACGGTGACTCATTGCGAGGTTACGCAAATGGTTGAAGGCAAGGTAAAGTGGTTCAGCGATCAGAAGGGCTATGGTTTCATCACGCCCGACGACGGCAGCAGCGACGTATTCGTGCACCACAGCGCCATTCAGGGCACGGGATACAAATCCCTGTCCGAGGATGACACGGTGGAGTTCGACGTCGAGCAGGGCCCGAAGGGCCCACGCGCTGTCAACGTCGTCAAGCTCTGACTCTGAGCTAAGCAACGTTGCAGTTCGGCGCCGCCGCGCGGAGGGACGCGGCGGCGCCTTTCATTAAGACGACAGGCCGGCTGCGAAGGGAGACTTGCGATGGCAACGGCACAACAGGGCGATACGGTCAAGGTGCATTACAAGGGGACGCTGGAGGACGGGACGGTCTTCGACGAGTCCGCCGAGAGGGGGCCTCTGGAGTTTACGATAGGCGAGGGGGAGATCATCCCCGGGTTCGAGCAGGCCGTGGTGGGCATGAGCCCGGGCGAGACGCAGTCGGTCAGCATTGCCGCCGCGCAGGCATACGGTCCCCACAACGAGCAGTTGGTGGGCCAGATCGAGCGCACCGACCTGCCGGACGACCTGGAGCCGGAGATCGGCCAGAGGCTGGAGATGCGCTCCGAAGAGGGGCAGCCGTTCGTGGTGCAGATCACCGAAGTGGGGGAAGAGACGGTTACGCTGGACGGGAATCACCCGCTGGCCGGCGAGGACCTCAACTTCCAGATAGAGCTCCTGGAGATCGAGTAACTCCCACCACGCAGGCACGGAGAGCAGGGATGATAGGCAGGATACAGCCACCAGAGGCAAGGCCGACTTCGTCAGTTCATCCGGCGTGTCCTCTTCATCCCTGTTCTGCCGTCTTGCGTCGTGTCGTTGCGGTTAGCCGGGCGTCCTCGGCTATATGTTGGTCAGCACGGTCTCCCGGCTGGCGGGGTCCAGCTCGCGCACGTTGGGTATGAGGTATCCGTCGCCGCTGGCGTCGCGCACGTAGATGCGCCCGCCCTTCATGCGGTGGACGTCCCGGCGGCGCTTCAGTTCCAGCCGGCGGGGGCCGCGGTCGGTCTCCACCTCCCAGACGGGCACGTGGAACTCCCGCGAGATGCTCAGCACGCGGGTGATGATGGGGATGAAGTGCTGCTCCTTCAGCTCCGCCTCCACCGCCTGCATCGAGTCATCGTCCAGTTCCTCGATGTCCGCGATCAGGCCAATCTCCTCCCCCTCCGAATCCAGCAGCAGCAGGTACCTGCCGAAGTCCGTGATGGGATAGCAGGGCTCGACGGTGCCCCCCTCGAACTCGCCGCGGTCGGCGTAGCTGACCTTCAGACCCTCGCCGGCATCACGCTCCACGTGCAGCTTCGCCGGGTCCAGGATCGCAAGCGTCTCCATCAGATCGAGCGTCTCGGACCGTGCAGGCGGCTGGGCCTTCTCGTTGTCTTTGCTCACGGTCTCTCCTTCGGCTTCATTCCGACCACGCGGTCAGTGAAGACAGCTTGCTCTGCTTCTCGCACAGCCCCGCGTAGACGCCGTCCATCTCGACAAGCTCCTCGTGAGTGCCCTTCTCCACGAGGCGCCCTTCCTCCAGCACCAGCAGGCGGTTGGCGTACTTCAGGGTGGACAGGCGGTGGGCTATGGCGAAGGTGGTGCGCCCGGCGATCAGGCGACGCAGGGCCTCCTGTATCCTCTCCTCCGTCTCGGTGTCCACGCTGGCGGTGGCCTCGTCCAGGATGAGTATGCGGGGGTTCTTCAGTATGGCGCGGGCGATGGCGATGCGCTGCCTCTCCCCGCCGCTGACGCGCGCGCCGCGCTCGCCGACCAGGGTGTCGTAGCCCTCGGGCATGTCCACGATGAAATCGTGTGCGTTGGCGGCCTTGGCGGCGGCGATCACCTCCAGGGGCGTGGCGTCCGGCTTGCTGTAGGCGATGTTCTCGGCGATGGTGCCGCTGAACAGGAACGGCTCCTGGCTGACGATGCCTATCTGTCGGCGCAGGCTCTCCACCTTCACGTCAGTCAGATCGTGTCCGTCAATGAGCACCTGGCCCTCGTCCACCTTGTAGAAGTGGCAGACCAGGTTAATGACGGTGGTCTTGCCGGCGCCGCTGTGCCCGACCAGGCCGATCATCTCTCCAGGCTCGACGGTGAAGCTCATCTCCTTCAGCACGGGCTCGTCCGGCTCGTAGCCGAAGGTCACGTTGCGGAACTCGACCTCGCCCTCGATGGTGGGCATCTCGACCTTGCGGTCCTCGGTCTCCAGCTCCGGTTCGCTGTCGAGCACCTCGAATACGCGGTCGGCACTGGTGGCGGCGCGCTCGAACTCCGGCAACGCCCGCGCCAGGTCCATCACCGGCTGGTAGAAGCGGTACATCAGCCCCGTGAATGCCGTGATGAGGCCAATGGTGACGCCATCACCCTCGATCAGCATCCAGCCGCCCACCACGAACACCAGCAACTGGCCGATGCCGGTGGCCAGCCGGAAGACCGGCTGCAGGATGACCTGCACCTTCGTGGCCCGCATCTCGTAGTCGAACACCCGGTCCATGATGCCCTCGAAGCGCCCCCTCTCGCGCCCGCCCTGGGCGAACGCCTTCACCACGCGGATGCCGGGTATCACGTCACCCAAAAAGCGGTTGATGGCCGCGTAGCGACGCCACAGCATGTGGTAGATGTGATGCACCTTGCGGCGCGCCAGCTCGCTGGAGATGGCCAGGATGGGGATGGGGGCCAGCACGATTATCGCCAGCTTCAGGTGCATCTGCACCATCACAGTGACGATGAGCACGATCATCAGCACGTCGCCGACCAGGTTGAACAGCCTCCTGCTGAGGAAGCGGTGGATGCGGTTGACGTCGCGGGTGATGCGGGACATGACGCGGCCCGTCTCCTCATGGTGGTAGAACGACAGGCTCAGCCGCATCATGTGGGAGAAGGTCCGGTTGCTCAGGTCCACCACTATCCGGTTGCCGATCCAGGAGCTGACGTAGCCGCGCAACGCGCCCACGACCGACGGGACTATCAGAGTGCCCAGCATGATGCCCCCGAACAGCAGCAGCAGCGGCATCGAGCCCGGCTCGCCGAACCGGTACCAGAAGTGCTCCACGGGCGCTTCGCCCTCGACGGCCGGCACGAAGACCAGGTCCGTGATCCACTTCGAGACCAACGGCGGCACCAGCGTGAGCACGCGGGTTGTCAGCAGCAGCCCCATGCACAGGAACACCGCTCCCAGGTAGGGCAGCAGCAGGCTGAGCATGCGCAACAGCAACTTGCGCTTGTTCATGCACGCCACGCAGACGCCCAGGCGGGGATGGATCGCCCGGCCGCACTTCTCGCACACGTCGCGCTCCGGCAGCGTCAGCTCCAGCTCACCCGCCTGCTCCAGTACGGCCGGACCTTCCTCGGCGATCTGCTCCAGCACCTGCCGGGCGGGCTTCAGCTTCCAGGCGGTCATGTTGCTGGAGCGCAGCAGCCGCTCCCATCCGTCGCCCCGGTCCACAAACAACATGTGGTTGCCGGTCATCTCCCGCAGGCGCACCCCCCGCAGGTGCTCCAGCGGGAACTGGATGACCGCCTCGTAACCGTCGTCGTCCTGGCGGTAGGAAGCGCAGCGCCGGTCGGTCAGCACCAGCCACTGCTGCCCGTAGCGGCCGGCGATGTCCATGTCCACCGAGAAGGTGAAGACCAGTTTCTCGTCCGGCTCCAACTGCTCACGGACGGGCTCGGCCAGCTCCTCAGGCGGCGCGTGCTGCAGTTCGCGCAGCGCCGCACCCTCGGCCGTTGCGGCGAGGTCCAGGTACCGGTCGGGCGCCGCCTTCTCCGGCATCTGTGTGGGAGGAGTGATCGCCATTGGAAACTCTTTCCTGCTTGTGGACCTCGCGGCGTATAGCCGTATGCCCCCGACGCCTTGAGGCCGCCCCTGCTAAGTTACTCAGAACTGACCAGTCAGTTCTATACTACACGTCCTGCCCTCTGCCCGCAAAGCAAAAGCGGGAAAAAGGCCGAAATCACTCCCTCCGTCCTGCCGGCCGCCCCGCAGCGGGCTCTCCACGCGCATCCTTGACGGCGGCCGCGCGTTGCTGTAACCACCGAGAGTAGCACACCTCACGAGGCGACGAAAGGGAACGACATGGGGAGGACGCACGCAGGGAATGCCCGGAGACTCTGGCTGGCCCTCGTCGCGCTGGTGGCGATGGCGGTCATGCCCGCCAGGACCGGCAAAGGAGCAGAACCAGTACGCATCCCGGACGCACGGTTCAATGCAGCCACCGTCGCCGACGCCGCTCCGGGATGGTTCATGAGGTCCGGCAGCGACTACGCGTTGGGAGCCCTGCCGACGGGCGTGGTTGACATGGCCGGGGT
>JAWOCH010000218.1:0-9229 GCA_046483865.1 Candidatus Brocadiia bacterium
GCCCCCCTGGCGCCTTGACTTGACCTCGACCCGCGCCCCCAGCGCCTCCGAAAGTGATTCCTCCAACTGCACCACGTTGGGCGACGGCTGCCGGATGATTTTCGCCCGGTGCAGCCGTCCGCCGCGGGAGGCCAGCCGCTCGGTCTCCCGCACCGAGAGGCCTTTCTTCGCCACCACGGCGGCCAGCTCCGCCCGTCGCGAGGGTTCGTCCACCGCCAGCAGCGCGCGCCCGTGGCCGGCAGACAGCGTGCCCCCGGCGACCATCGCCTGCACGTCCTCCGACAGGTCCAGCAGGCGGAGCGCGTTGGCCACGGTCGAGCGATCCAGACCCAGCCGCCGGCCGGCCTGCTCCTGGGTCAGCTCCAGTTCGGCGATCATCTGGCGGATGGCACGGGCCTTCTCGATGGGGTTCAGGTCGGCGCGCTGGATATTCTCCACCAGGGCCAGCTCCAGCATCTTCTCGTCGGGCACGTCGCGCACGATGGCCGGCACGTCCTCCAGGCCGGCCCGACGGGCCGCGCGCACGCGGCGCTCCCCGACCACCAGCTCGTAGCCCGACTGCGCGGGCCGCACCAGTACGGGCTGTATCACCCCGGAACTGCGGATCGAGTCCGCCAGTTGCTCCAGCTTGTCCTCGTCGATCTCCAGGCGGGGCTGACGGGGATTCAGCTCGACCCGGCGCAGCGGTATGCGCCGCACTTCGCCCTCGGCCCCTGCGGGCGAGTCGGGAGAGGGTATCAGCGCGTCGAGTCCGCGTCCCAGCCTTCTGCGCTCGGCCATCTGCCACCTCCGATGTTTCACGTGAAACGTTCACGCAGGATGATAGCGACGGGGCGAGGCCGAAATCAATGCGCTGGCACGCCGCGTGGAGCGCCGCAGCGCCCGCGCGTTGTAAGTGAGGGCGCAGGAGGGGGTTCTGTGCTTCAGGATGGCACCGGCAGCCCCGGGAAGTAGTCCGGGAGCCGGGCCCGGAAAACCGGGCGGAAACGCGGCACAGACAGGAGATATGCAGAACCGGCGCCGCTCAGAGCGTGACGGCGCGCCCTTCCTCTGCCGAGATCTCGGCCGCTTCGTGCAGCTTCATCGCGCGGACTATCTGCACCGGGTGGCAGCGCGGTTCGGCGCCGTGGCGTACGGCCTCGTAGAGGTCCTGCCAGAAGCCTTCGGCGCGTTGGGGCAGCCCGTAGTCCCGGCGTTTGCCGTCAGCGGTGACGACCGTCTGGCCGCCGGTTGTCGTGAGCACCGACGAGCCCGCCCGCACCAGCCAGGCCGGCGCGCCCTGCAGGCGACGGCGGTCCATCTGGGCGATGGCCCAGCCGCCCTGCCGCAGGTTCAGATACAGCAGGAACCCCTCCGCCGCCCGCCCGGGTCCGGCGCGGATCACGTGCGCCGTCACATCCTTGATGTCCCGATCCGCAACCAGGTTCAACTGGTCGAGCAGCGCGAACCCGTGCCGTTCCAGCAGGTCATCGGGCTCACCGGGCTCGGCCGTCTGCTCCTCCTCGTCGTCACCCGGGGACCAGAACCCATGGACGCCGACCACTTTGCTGACATTCTCCTGCTCGAGGGCGTGGCGCAGCGAGAGCAGCTCCGGCCGGGTGCGCCAGGGCAGTTCCGCCGTGGCCACCAGCCCCGTGTGCAGCGCAGTCTTCATGACCCGCTCGGCGTCCAGGGCCGTCTCGCAGAACGGCAGGGCCAGCACCACGTGGCGCCCGGCGTTCAGCGCCCGCACCGCCAGGTCTCTGCGCAGCTCGACCGGCCCGTCCACCAGGACCATCTCGACCTCGGGATCCTTCAGCAGCATGTTGTAGTCGGGGTAGTAGGTGACCGGTCGGTGCTCCGGCTGGCCCTGGTGGGTGCCTTCGTCGCTGAACGCCACCCACTTGTAGGTCGGGCCGACGGGCATCTGCTCCAGCGCGCTGGTCTGCTCGCCGGGGCGCACCCCTGCCGCTCCCACGCCTATCGGATCGTGCATTGCTGTGCCGTGCATGGTCGTATCCTCGAATCGAGCAGACGGAGGTTACTCGGCGTCGGGCGCGGCGGGGACGGCCGTCAACTCCCCCGTGGACGAATCATACGCATATTCCAGCTCATCGGGCAGTTGGGGCAACTCCTCGCCTCGCCACTGCGCCAGTTCTTCGAGCGATTCGGGATAGCGGCCCTTCATAGCGTTGAACGCCTGGATCTCCCGCGTCAGGTAAGCCAGGTCGAGGGTCTCCTGGGCGTGGTGGCGCGAGTCAATGACCACCGTCTCCAGGTAGTCCGTGGGCGCGTTGAGGAGGCTGTTGCCGCGTTGCTTCTTCTCTCGGCGGGGGCGCTCGGCCTGGACGGCCTGATCGGGCGCCTGTTCGGGAGCTTGCTGTGCCGCCTGCCCTTCGGGGGCTCCGGGGACCTGCTCCACGTTCGGCGCCTGCGCCTCTCCATCCTCGCAGGAGCATCCAGCGAGGAGCAGGGCCACTCCCAGAAGCAATGCCAGCGTCAGTTTCGGCAGGTATCTCATGGTCATCCTCCTTGCTCGCCGGTGCGCATGGACTCCAGGGCGGACCTGTCGGTCAGGTCGGGCCACAGGGGCGTCACCGAGATGGCGCCGCGCCGCAGGGCTTCCACGTCCGATCCCGCCGGCGGCGGATCATCCTCCGCCGTCGAGTCCAGCCAGTAGTGCGTCCGCCCGTGTGCGTCCTGCATCGAGCTGTAACGCCCGCGCGGGAAGACGGTGCTCTGCGCCGTGAAGCTTATGTCCGGTTGGTCGCCGTCGAGGGCGGGAATGTTCACGTTATAGGCCCGGCCCGGCGGCCCGTCCGTGGGCAGCGCCCGCAGCGCCCGCACCGCCTGGCGCGCGGCCAGGTCCATCTGGCCCGCGTCCTGGCGGCTGCACGAAACGGCGACGGAGCGCAAACCGTAGAAAGCCCCCTCGAGGGCGGCCGCCACCGTGCCACTGTAAAAGATGTCCTGCCCAACGTTTACGCCGATATTCGGCCCGCTCACCAGCAGGTCCGGCGGCGCATCCAGCAGCTCGAGCAGGGCGAACTTCACGCAGTCCGCCGGCGTGCCCGTCAGCACGGTGGCCTGTTCGCCGTCCGCCAGGCGCACCGCGTGCGCGCGGACGGGAACCATGTAGGTGATGCCGTGGGCAACGCCGCTGCGCTCCCGGGCGGGGCAGACCACCCGCACCGTGCCCATCTGGGCCAGCGCCCGCCGCAGCGCGGGCAGGCCGGGTGCGAACGGACCGTCGTCGTTGGTCAGCAGTATGTCCATGCCGCACCTGCGGGGGAACCCCGCATCTCACTCCTCGGCCAGGACCTTCCCGGCCTCCTCGATGTCCTCCACCCTCAGCACGAGCGCGCCGGTGTCCTGGCCCTTCGAGACGGTGCAGTAGGCGTACTCTATGTTGATGCCGGCCAGGGCCAGTCTCTGCGCGATGCGCCCGAGCGCGCCGGGTTCGTTGGAGATGTCCACCATCAGGACGGGGTTCTCCACCACCAGCATGCCGGCGTTGCCGAGCATGTGTACGGCATCCTCGGCCCTGTCGGGTACCAGGCGCACAACGGCGTGGTCCACGGTGTCGGCCACGGTTATCGCCAGCATGTTGATGCCCCGCTGGCCCAGTGCCTCGCACACTTCGGCCAGCGTGCCGGGCTTGTTCTCCAGGAAAACCGAGAGCTGCTGCACCACGCGCATGGTCGGCCCTCCCCGAAAGGGAAACGGGCGTAAGCTACTGCCCCGGAAGAGCTTACGTGCCCTCCGCGGCCGGCGCCCGGCTGCCCCGGCAGAGCGCCGCTTGCTGAAGGACATGCTAACACGGGGGGAGCGGCAAATCAACACGGCCGCCGCTCAGCGCAGGCTGCTCAGGACGGCGCGGTGGACTTCCTCGACGGTGGTCTGGCCCTGGAGGACCTTCTTCGCGGCGTGCATGCGCAGGTCCATCATGCCGTGGGCGACGGCGCACTTCTTTATGGTCACGGCGTCGGCCCGCTCGCGCAGCAACTGGCGGATGGCGTCGTTGACCTGCAGCAGCTCGAATACCCCCGTGCGCCCCCAGTAGCCGGTGCCCATGCAGCGCTCACAGCCTACGGCGCGGTAGGCGGGCCGGCGCTTCTTCAGCATGATCCCCAGCGACTCCAGTCCGTCCTTCTCCAGCATGTAGCGCTCGCGGCAGTGGGAACAGACCCTGCGCACCAGCCGCTGGGCCAGCACGGCCGTCAGGCTGGAAGCCACCAGGAACGGCTCCACGTCCAGGTCCAGCAGCCGGGATATGGCGCCGGCGGCGCTGTTGGTGTGCAGCGTGCTCAGCACCAGGTGACCCGTCTGGGCGGCCTCGATGACCATGTGGGCGGTTTCGGTGTCACGTACTTCGCCCACCATGATCACGTCCGGATCCTGCCGCAGAATAGAGCGCAGCGCGGAGACGAAGCTCATGCCTTTCTTCTTGCCGGCGGAGAGCTGTGTCACCCCGGGCAGGAGGTACTCGACCGGGTCCTCGACGGTGATTACGTTCCTCCCGGCGCGACCAACGCTGTGCAGCAGGGCGGCATAGAGGGTGGTGGTCTTGCCGGAGCCGGTCGGACCCGTGCAGAAGAACACCCCGTGCGGCGCCTTGATTATGCGCTTGAGGGAGTCAACCATCTTCGACTCCAGGCCCAGCTCCTGGAGCCCGTAGAGGCCCGTGTCGGGGTCCAGGATGCGGATGACAGCCCGCTCGCCGTAGTTGGAGGGCACGGTGCTGATGCGCAGGTCAATGCTGCGCTCGCCCACGTCTATGCTGCTTCGCCCGTCCTGGGGCAGGCGCTTCTCGGCGATGTCCATGGCGGCCATCACCTTGATGCGGGATACGATGCGGCTCAGGGCGTGGCTGGGCCAGGTGGCAACCGTGTGCAGCACGCCGTCTATGCGGTAGCGCACCGCAATGCCCTCCGGGCCCGGCTCGACGTGCACGTCGCTGGAGCGCACGCGCAGCCCCTCCCGCAGCATGCGGTCCACCAGGTCGGCCGCGTCCGGCTCGGTTTCGCTGACGCCGTTGAACAGCTCCTCGCTGAGGTACAGGTACACCAGCCCGGCGACCGCCGCACAGGCGTAGAAGCCGTTCAGGGCCCACTGGGCCGTCGTGAGCGGAGGCCCTTCCAACGGGCGGAAGTGTGGCTCGTGCACGAGCGCCGCGTGCACTGCCACAACGACCAGCAACAGGCCCAGGCCCCACATCATGCGCACCCGACCCGTCTCCCGCAGGCGCAGTGCGGGCGCTGCGGCCCACAGGATGACCAGCGCCATCAGGATCCGCAGGCCGCCGCCGAGAACCGTCAGCACGAACGGCACCTGTTGGGCGGACCCCAACTCGCGGGACTGCAGCGCGCCCACGCCGTCTGCCACGCTGACCCATCCGACGCCCACGAGCGAGACGGCCACGGCGATCATGGCCCCCACCGCCAGCCGCGCCGCCCACAGTCGCCCCGAACTCGGGCCCGGCATGGTGGAGTAGTCCAGGTCCACCATCAGACCGTCGCTGGCTTCCTCCGCCTCCTCACCGACGGTGGTCTCCGCGGTATCGTCCTCCTCAGGCGGGGGCGATTCGAGGGCCACCATCCCGGACCGTCGGCATAGCAGCTTCCACAGACGCGCCCATCTGCTTGCTGACCCTCGGCCCATGCAGTAGGCCTCCCGCCGGCGTCATGCCGGCAGTGCCGGGCGATTCTGCTCGGCGTCACAACGACACCGTTCCAAACCTGCCCGGTGACTGAGTTTGCCGAATCGTAGTCGGGATTATAGCAGTAAGCCGACGCTGATTCCATCCGAGGCGCCCTCGCGTTCGCCGCGCAGGCCGGCGGCCGCTATAATGACGCCCCGGCGCGCAGACGCCCCGTTCGAGACCAGCACCATGGAGTGCCCGCTGCCATGCAACCCGCAGAGACTGCGATAGCCGCCGCCCTGGCCGGCCACCTGCCCGTGGACGAAGAGGAGCTGCTGGAACTGCTGGAGACCCCGCCCTCGCCGGAGATGGGCGACTACGCGCTGCCCTGTTTCACCCTTGCCGGCCGACTGAAGCAGCCGCCGCAGCAGATAGCGGCCGGCCTGGCGGAGGAGGTCGGCCTGCCCGACGACGTGCGCGAGGTGCGCGCCGAAGGGCCGTATCTGAACTTCTTCCTGGACCGCCCTCGCACCGCCGAACGCGTCCTGCGGCGCATCCGGGCAAAGGCCGATGCCTACGGCAGCGCCGAGCTGGGCCGGGGCAAGACCGTCCTGCTCGACTACAGCAGTCCCAACATCGCCAAGCATCTGGGCGTGCATCATCTGCCGGGGACCTTGCTGGGGGACTCGCTGCGGCGCATCTACAGCGCCCTGGGCTACGAGACGGTGGCCATCAACTTCCTCGGTGATTGGGGCAGCGGCTTCGGCAAGCTGATCGCCGCCGTCGAGCGCTATGACATCGAACAGCCCGAATCGCTGACGGTCTCGGATCTGCAGAAGCTTTACGTGCGCTACAGCCGGGAGGCCGACGAGGATGAACGGCTCCAGGACGCCGCCCGCGAAGCCGCCCGTCGCCTGGAGGAAGGCGAACCGGAGGCGCTGCGCTGCTGGCGGGCCTTCCGCAGCATCAGCCTGGCCGAATTCCAGCGCATATACCAGTTGCTGGACGTGCACTTCGACCGGGTCAGCGGAGAGAGCGAGTACGCCGAGGCCGTTCCCCAGACGATCGAGCGGCTCCAGGAGACGGGCGTCGCGCACCAGAGCGAGGGCGCGCTGGTGGTGGAGTTCGGCGAAGAGATGCCCCCGCTGATGGTGCGCCGCAGCGACGGGGCCAGCCTGTACGCCACCCGCGACCTGGCGGCCGCCCTGGATCGCTGGGGGCAGCATCACTTCGACCGGGCGCTCTACGTGATCGGCAACGAACAGGCCCTCCACATCGGCCAGCTCCGCGCAGCACTGCGGCAGATGGGCTGCGATTGGGCAGACAGGATGGTGCACGTGAACTTCGGGCTCATCAAGTTCCGCGACGAGGAGACCGGCGAAGCGCGCGTCGGCAGCACCCGCAGCGGGCAGATGCTGCTGCTCGAAGAGGTGCTGGACGAGGCGCTGGCCCGGGCCGCCCGCAAGGTGCGGGAGAACGCCGGCCGCTTCGAGCCGGGCACCGACCTGGACGAGCTGGCCACCACCATCGGTCTGGGGGCCGTGCGGTTCCGGCAGTTGTCCACCCGCCGCACGCGAGACACCGTGTTTGACTGGGACAGGATGCTGGACTTCGAGGGCGACACAGGGCCCTACGTCATGTACGCCCACGCGCGGATGTGCAGCATCCTGCGCAAGGCGGGCCAGGACGTCACCGAGGATGTCGACTTCTCCCGGCTGGAACTGCCGGAGGAGTGGGCGCTGGTTCGGCACCTGGAGCAGTTCCCCCGCGCGGTGCGTCGGGCGGCCGAGCAGTACGAACCGTCGGCCGTTGCGTCCCATCTGCTTGACCTCTGCGCGGACTTCAGCACATACTACAGCGCCGGCATGTCCGAGCCCGCCCGGCGGGTGTTGTGCGACGACGACCGGCTCCGTGCGGCGCGCCTGCTGCTGGTGGACGCCACGCGCCACGTCATCCGCAACGGGCTGGATCTGCTGGGCGTCTCGGCGCCGGAGCGCATGTGAGCAGCGGCCTTCCCGCTTCCCCCCGGCCGGAGGCCACCGTGAGTGAGTTGAAGGCGGTCTTCTTCGATGTGAACGACACCCTGTGGGACCGGACTGCCTGCGACCGGCAGGTGATGCAGATCGTGGTGGACCGTTACCGGGAGCACTTCCCGGAGGACGATGCGGAGCCCGTCATCCGCCGGTTCAACGCCGTCCTGTTCGAGCTTCTGGGGCGCCAGCACCTGCGGGAACGCCGCAGCCTGTCCCACCGGAGCCGTTTCGAGGCGCTTCTGGACGCCTACGGTGTGCAGGCGCGCGCTCTGGCGCGGGAGATGGCCCGCACCTTCGACACCACCCGCCGGCTGATGATGCGCCAGTTCCTGCGCCCGGAGACGCTCAAGCTGCTGTGGCGCCTGGGGCGCCGGGACCTCCAGCGCGGCGTCATCATGAATGGGCAGCCGGCCGTGCAAAGGCACCTGCTGCAGACCCTCGGCCTGCGCCCCCACCTCGACCACACGCTGCTGGCCGAAGTCGAAGGTCACTACAAGCCCGACGTGCGGCTGTTTCGGCGCACGCTCGAAATGCTGGAGTTGGACGCGGAGCAGATGCTCTACGTGGGAGACAGCCCCCTGACCGACCTGCTGGGCGCGGCGCGCGCTGGCATTCCCACCGTATGGTTCAACCCAGGCCACCGGCGCCTGCCCAACGGATGGCCCACCCCGGACTTCACCATTCACAACCTGGGCGAACTCTACGGCATCATCGAGACGTAGAAGACGCCGGGGCGAACCACGGAGACGCCGGGGCGAACCACGGAGGCACAGAGAACACAGAGAACGGCAACGGCGGCACTTACCACGACGACACGACGGACACTACAAACGACAGAAGTCGTCTACTTAAGGCTTTCCCGTTGTGCTCGTAGTGTCGTCGTGGTCCATTCTTCCTCCGCGTCTCCGTGGTGAGAAGTAAACCATCGTTTTATGTCTTAACGAGTCTTTACAATATCTTAACAACACAATTAAATACTTTGAAATACCTTCTAAAATCATGTTGTTGTCTAAATGATTTTTTTCAATCGTTTAGACAACAACATGATTTTAGAAGGTATTTCAAAGTATTTAATTGTGTTGTTAAGACAATGTTAAGACATGTTAAGACATAAAACGATGGTTTACCTATATTTTACCTATTTTAATCCACATGTGGTATTAATATTAATAATAGGTAAGAACATCAAAAATGAGTAATAACTCAACAAAAATAAAAAATTGTGGTGGACCTGATGGTCCACAATAGGATTCTATGGGATTGGGATTCTTAAAAACGATTCAAGAATCCCAAATTGATTAAGGTTAAGGTTATTCGTCATCGTCTTCGTCATCGTCAAAGTCTTCAATGTCTTCATCGTCTTCTGGTGGAACCATTTCTTTTTCACCTCCTTTTTCCCATTTATAACCACATTTCAAACACCAATATTCTTTTGAATTAATCAAATATTCCATGTGGTCACATTTTCCATCTTTAAACACATAAATCGTGTCACCGTCTTTGTGAAGTTGATAATTTCTACTTCCACACTTCGGGCATCTAGTTTTGTTTTTATTCATTTTTCTTTTCACCTATC
>JAWOCH010000222.1:0-4410 GCA_046483865.1 Candidatus Brocadiia bacterium
GGACACCACGCGCAACTCTCAAGCGGAGGACCCCATGAGGTCCCGCGACAAGGTGTGGCAGAGCGGCAAGCTGCTGGCGGATCGGTATCAGATCAAAGACTGCATCCGTTGCTCGGTCACCTGCTGTCTCTACCGGGCGGACGACGTTTTCCGCGGCGTCACTCAGCTCGTATTGGGCCCCGGCCCGGCCGCGGCCGCCGAGCAGGCAGGTCTGGATTGGTTCGCGTCCTACTGCAAGAAGCTGCTCTCTGTGCCCGACCATCGGAACGTGCTGACGCCCGTGCGCATGGACCGACACGGCGGCAAGCCGTTCGCCGTTATGGCCGACGAGTGCGCGACCTTCTGGGACGCCGCCATCGAGGACGGTTCTTTGATCCGGGAACTCGCCCCCATGGTAAGCACGGCCCTGCAGAGCGCCCGGGGACTGGCCTGGCTCCACGAGCACGACTACCTACACTACAACATGAAGCCGCAGAACGTGATGCTGACCGGCAACGGCGTGGCCAAAGTCTGGAAGTTCGGCCAGGAGCAGGCCAAGACACCGGTCTATGCATCCCCGGAGCAATTGGAAGACGGCGAGGAGCTGACCCCAGCCACCGACGTATGGTCCTGGGCGGTCAGCGTACTGCACATGTTCGTCGGATGGGTGACGTGGGATTCCGGACCGAAGGCCGGCGCCATACTGCGCCGCTACCTGCGTGGCGGGCCGGCCAGGGAGTCGGTGCCTCTCATGCCCGCTGACCTGGCCAAGCTGCTGGGGCGCTGTCTGCACAAGGAGCCGGCCGACCGACCCCAGAGCATGGACCCGGTGGTGGAGGAACTGCAGGAGCTGATGGACGAGCTGGGTGAGCATGAGGAGAAGGCGGTGGCCTCGGCACTGGCCCATGGTCCCGCGACGGAGGACGAGACGACCGAATGGGACATGGAGCCGCTGGAGGTGCTGGACCTGGCCGAGGAAGAGGCCGTCGAAGAACCGGGGCCCTCCCCCACCCCGGAAGCCGCGCACCGGAAGAAGCCGGCTGAACCCAAGAAGCCAGAGCCGCAGCAGGACGAGAGCAGTCGTTCCGACACCCGCCGTTGGCGTTTCCGACGCACCTGAGTCCCCCGGACCTCGGCCACCGGAACGCCCACTGTGCAGTGGCCACACGGACTGGTCAGCATATTGCGGAGGCTGAACCGTGGCTGAGCAAAGGGAAGCAGGACGCACCCAGGCGCCGGGGCTGAGCGCGGCCTGGGTGACAGACGTCGGGCGGGTGCGGGAGGTGAACGAAGACCGGTGCTCCGCCCTGCCGGAGGAGGGGCTTTTCGTCGTATCGGACGGCATGGGCGGAGAGGCGGCCGGCGCAACCGCCGCGCGCCTGGTGGTGGGGCTGACCCCCGAACTGGTCAGCGAGCACCTCTCCGATGCCGATGATCCGTCGCCGCACGACGTGGAACTGGCCCTGAGCGACGTTGCCCTTGAACTGAACCACCGGATACGCCAGGAAAGCGAGAGCGCGGCGGGCGGGGGTAAGATGGGTGCCACCCTGGCGGTGGCCGTCGCCCTGGGCGGCGAGGTGGTCATCGCCCACGTGGGAGACAGCCGGATATACCTGCTCAGCAACGGCGGCCTGAAGTGCCTCACCGAAGACCATTCCGTGGTGGGCATACTCCTGCAGCGTGGGGCCATCAGCACCGAGCAAGCGCAGACGCATCCGATGCGCGGCCGCCTGTCACGCTATATCGGCATGGGAGGCAACGCCACAGCGGATGCGCGCGCAGTACCCTGGCAGCCCCGCGATCGGTTGCTGCTGTGCAGCGACGGGCTGACTGACTTCGTCCCGGAGGAGAAGATCGAGCAGCTTCTGCGCGACGAGGAGGACCTGCTGGGAGCGTGCCATGCCCTGGCCGACGCCGCCTGCGAAGGCGGTGGACGCGACAACGTGACCGTTCTCGCCGTCGAGAGAATCGCCTGACCACCCCGTCACGCCGCTCTCAGGGCGGCGAACAGCGTGCGGAAGCACTCAGCCGCCTCGGCGGGGGCGGCGCCGGCGTCCTCCTCCATCTGCCCGTGGTAGGCCCGTACGAACCGCCCGTCCCCGCACCATGTGATCTGGAGCATGCCTCGGGCACTATCGGCCTCCTGCCTCAGGCGCCGCATCATGCGAAGTTGCTCCAGCGCCACCTCTGTCTTGCGCCACGGAGACGCAACGACGCCGAAGCCTTTCTCGGCGAAGTAACGGGGCGTGGCACAGGCGCGCTCGTAGTGCCAGTCACAGATGACGATGTCGGTCGGCAGTTCGTCCACGGCGGGCCAGGTGCCGTTTGTGCTTCCCTCCCACTTGCCCGTGCCGAACTGGTCGGCCTCGATCAAGCGGTCGCCCCACATCCACATCTCCAGCCCTCTCTCGGCCAGATGCTCGTGCAGCGCGATGGCCTCATCGGCGAACAGCCGGGCGGGGTCCGACCCGGCGCAGCGGGGGCAGCCCTCCTCACCGATGAGGAAGACCTCGTCCATCCCCACGTGAAACCGGCGCGCACCGGCCGCCTCGGCCAGTTCGTCTATCAGCGCGAACACCACCTCGTGCACCCGGGGATGCCTGGGGCAGTAGCTGCGGCAGTAGAGCACTTCCGAGTCGGCATCCTGGGGTATCCAGGGCGTCTCGTCGAACTCCGGGAAGGCGCGCAGCAGCCCATGGCTGCGCCCGTGCCAGGACTGATGTCCCAGGCAGTTGATCTGGGGCACCAGCTCGATGCCCGCCCGGCCGCACGCCTCCGCGATGCGACTCAGATCCTCGGCGCTGAGGGCTCGGTCGCGGGCGACGTCCGGGTAGGAGCGGTAGGCGTAGTTGTAGCCGATTTCGGCCACCAGTAGATTGACCCCTTCGGCGGGCAGGACGTCCCCGATGAACCGCGTCAGCGCGGTCACGTCGCCGTGCCCTGGATGGCCGGCGTCCCCAAGGTTCAGGTGCAGTCCCCGCACGGGCAGTTCAGCTTCGGCTCGGGCTTCTTCCGTGGTCATCTCGCACTCCTGTTGGCCGCTACGGCCGGGCCGGGTTGTGGACCTCTGAGTAATCGGTGTGTTCGGCGAAAAAATCCTCCGAGCTGATCGGCCCCCAGGTACCGGGGCGGTAGTTGGGGAAGTCCGGAGGCGGCATCTGTTCCCACGCATCCAGTATCGCGCCCGCGAACTCCCACGCCAGTTCGACCTCGTCCCGTCTGGTGAACAGCGCGCTCTGGCCGGCCATGATGGCCAGCAACAGCCGCTCGTATGCCTCCGGGGAGGCGGCGGGGAAGGCGCTCTCGTAGGGGAAGTCCATCTCCACGTCACGCAGTTCCATCTGCAGGCCGGGCACCTTGCTGACGAAACGCAGGCTGACTCCTTCGTCCGGCTGCACGCGGATGGTCAGCCGGTTTGGCGGCAGCATCTCCCCATCGCCCCCGAACAGGACCACGGGCACTTCCTTGAACTGTACCGCGACTTCCGTCAGCTTACGCGACAGGCGTTTGCCGGCTGTCAGGTAGACCGGCACGCCTGCCCATCGCCAGTTGTCAATCCGGGTGCGGACGCCGACAAACGTCTCCGTAGTGGACTCCGGATCCACGCCCTCCTCGTCCCGGTAGGCCGGCACCTGCCGGCCGTCCATAGTCCCGGCGCCGTACTGGCCGCGCACGACCGACCTGCGCACCTCCTCCGGTGTCTCGAGCCGGTGCAGGCAACGGAGCACCTTCACCTTCTCATCGCGTATGGCATCGGGGCGCAGGCTCGGCGGCGGTTCCATGGTGATGAGAGACAGCAACTGCAGAACGTGGTTCTGCATGATGTCGCGCAGGATGCCCGCCTGCTCGAAGTAGCCTCCACGGCCCTCCACGCCGATGTCCTCCGCCACCGTGACGCGGATCCAGTCCACCGACTCGGCGTGCCAGATGTGCTCGAAGATGCTGTTGGCGAAGCGCAGGACGGTGATGTTCTGCACCGTCTCCTTGCCCAGGTAGTGGTCCATGCGGAAGACCTGCGACTCGTCCAGCACCGTCTCGATCGCGCGGTTCAGCCGGCGAGCAGATTCCAGGTCCCAGCCGAACGGCTTCTCGAAGGCCACGCGCATGTAGCACTCGTGGCCTTCCGGGCAGGATGCCTGCCGGCGCAGGGCGCCCACCGCGGACAGGTTGTCCAGTATGGGCTCGACCACCTCCGGTGGCACGGCCAGGTAGAAGGTGCGATTCCCCGCCGTGCCATGTTCCTCGTCCAGTTCCTCCAGGCGCTGCTTGAGAACGGCATGGTCTTCGCGTTCGGCATAGGCGCCCTGCTGATAGAAGATCCGCCCCGCCAGCTCGCGCCAGACTTCCTCCTCCAGCGGCTGCACCCGGCTATGTCGCCCCACGTCCTGCTCCAGCCGCTCGCGGAACTGCTCGTCTGACATCTCTGTCCGC
>JAWOCH010000229.1:0-3994 GCA_046483865.1 Candidatus Brocadiia bacterium
CAGGCCGATCAGCGGGCTGTCCTCCTCCTGGCCCTCCTCGAAGCGGAACTCCGCCATGCGCCGGACCATGTCGGTGTAGACGTCCGGGAAAAGGGCCAGCGGCTGCCAGGACGACCACACGGTGCGCCCGGCCAGCAGATACTGGCAGCAGGACTGCCCCTCCCACAGTGACATCTCCCCGTCCTGCGTCCACCAGAACGACTTGGGGAAGGTGGTGAGCTGGGCGTTGAGCGTGGCGGCCAGGTGGGGCTCGATGTTGCCGCCGAAGAGATGATCGCGGAAGGCGCGGCTCTCCTCGCGCAGGCGGCCGAAGTGCTCCATTCCGTAGCGGGCGACCTGCTCGGCGCCGTCGAACCAGTTCTCGTACATGTGCCCGAGGCGCTCCTCGGGGAAGCCGTAGTGGCAGTGGTTGGGATAGAACCAGGCGAGCAGGAAGACGACCTCCCCTTCCTCGCCCGGCGCCAGCGTCAGCTTGCGGCAGACGGCGCCGCGCCAGCACCAGCCGACTTTGTGTTTGGGTGACTTCAGCGTGCCCGCTTCGACATCGGCGTGGCGACGGGCTATCTCGCGCCGCCAGTCCTCGCCGTCTCCGCCCGGCAGCGTGCCCTCGTCGCGGAGGACGTAGTAGAACTGCGAGCAGGCGGGAGCGTTGACTATGTCGAAGCCCACCAGCCCGCGCCCGGCCGTCCAGGCGGGCAGATGGCTCAGGCCATCCCCCAGCGCGCCGACGGCCATCGAGCCGGCCGTGCGGTGGCCGTCCGGCAGGTCCTCGCCGCTCATCACGACCATCTGGCCCTGCTCGGCGCGCACGTGGCTGTGGCGCAGCGTCAGCCCCTCCAGGTCGTATCCCGTGCAGTTCCTCATGCTGAACGTAAGAGAGATGTCGCAGGGCACGTCCCCGGTATTGCGCACGCTGAAGGCGAAGAACGCCAGCGGCAACGCGCTGTCCCGCGCGTTGTGCGGTATCAGCGGGCTGAACGCTTCCAGCGACAGCTTGACGGGCAGCGACTCGTCCTCGTAGCCCAGCAGGGCGAACGGGTGCCGCCCCCTGTAGGTGATGGAGGGTATGTTGCGCAGGAAGGGGTAGTTGTAGAGGAACGCCTGGTCGTGGGACGGGCTGACGGTGTCGGTCTGGCAATCCTCGTGGTGGAGCAGGCGCACGCGCGGCCGGCCGCCTTCCGGACGCACGCGGAGGGCGAAAAACGCGTCCTCGGACCACATCTCGGGGGGCTGCTCGTCGCGGCTGCCGCTCCAGGGGTAGTTGTTGAACAGCTCCCAGGCGTGGAACCTGCCGTCGTCGCGCAGTTCGACGCTGCCGGCGCCGAGCCCGCCGAGGGGGATCCCGCAGGCCAATCCCTGCCGGTGTCTATACGCCAGTCCGGGCACGTCAGTCCGAGCACTCATCGCATTCTCCGGGCGCTGGGGCACCGTTTTCGCATCACGAAGCGGCAACTTAGCGGTCGCCCGTGCCGGTGTCAAAGCCCCGCCCGGTCGCCGGCTCTGTCGCCAACCGGTTGCGGGAACGGCGTTTGCGGTCAATAGGCACCAGGGAGAGGTGTCTCAGTTTGAGGCGCCGGACAGACAGGCATCAACCGGGAGAAACACGATGAAATGGCTCGATATGAACCGCCGGCGCGCCGGGCAGGTGGCCGTGCTGTTCGCCCTGTTCCTGGGGCTGGTGGCGATTATGGCTGCCCTGTCGGTCGACACAGGCATGCTGGCCTATTCGCACACGCGGGCGCAGAACGCGGCAGACGCCGGGGCACTGGCCGCGATGCTGGAGCTGTGGGACCAGCGGGCCGCCGGATTGGGAGAGACGCAGGCCCGGCACGCCGCCGCAACGGCGGCTGCTGAGGTGGTCTCGGAGAACTACCCCGCCCTACGCACCGAAACCGAGTTCGGCAAGTGGCAGGACGGCACGTTCACCAAGCTGGTCAGTCCGGACCCCGCGCACGCGGCACAGGTGACCGTCTACCGGGACGGGTCGAGCCCCGGCGGGCCGGACGAGCCGTTCTTCGCCGGCGTCTGCGGCATCCACGAGGTCAATCAGGTCGCCCGCGCCGTATGTCGCTTCGATCACCCCGGGCTCTGCCCCTTCGGCGTCTGGGAGGGAGAACTCGTATCGCCCGGCGAACTGATGACCATGTACGACGACGCGGAGGTCGCCCCCGGGGCCTTCGGGCTGCTGGACTTCGACGGCGGCGAGAACAGCGCCAGCGATCTCAGTGAGTGGACCCTTAACGGCTACTTCGGCTTCTTCTACATAGACCCGGAGGTCGGTTCGTACCACGTCTTCGGCAGCACGGGGCTGAAGACGTCGCTGAAGCACTCGATAGGGTGGCATATCACCGAAGGTGACGAAGTCATCGTCTGCATCTACCGCGGTATCACCGGAACCGGCGCCGGTACGGACTTCGAGATCGTCGGTTACGCCAGCATGGTGATCACCGACCAGGCATTCGTCGACGAAACGGAAGAGGAGTACGTCAGCATCACCGGCCGGCTGGTGAGCTACTACTTCTTCGACTCGGGCGACACGGCGGGAACGATGCGCAACTTCATGGACCTGGCGCTGGTGGAATGACCGGGTCGCTGCCAGCGGCTCAGACGTAGCGCTCGAAGAGCCGGTCCAGGTCCACGCGCCCGGCCCGGTCCTCGACCAGGGACACGTTCTGCTCCACCTCCTCCGGCCGGCGCATGCCCACCAGGGCCACGTCCACCAGGGGGCAGGACAGGACGAACTGGATCAGCGCCGGAGTGTAGCCGAACGCGCCGTCCGGGTTCACCTGCGCCAGCCAGCGGCTGAACAGCCCGCTGGTAGTCACCCGCATGGCCGCCGTGCCCAGGCCGCACTCCCTTGCCACGTACAGGCTGCCGTGTTCGCGGCTGGGGTCGTAGGGGTGCTGATGGAGGAAGTTGTAGCAGAGCTGCACCACGTCGAACCGGCCGCAGCGCATCAACCGGTAGAGGCCGGGGTTGTTGTCCTCGCTGGTGAACCCCAGGTAACGCACCATGCCTTCCTCGCGCAGCCCCTCCATCCGCTCCAGCAGGCCGCCGGGGGCAAGGATCTCGTCCACCTGCTGCTCTGAGTAGCTCCCGCCGTGGATCTGCAGCAGGTCCAGCCGGTCGCAGCGCAGGCGGCGGAGGCTGCCCTCGACGCTCTCGCGTAGCTGCTGGCCCTGCCACAGACCGTACTTGCTGGCGATGAACACGCCGTCGCCGTGCGGCTCGAGCGCCTCGCCGAAGATGGCCTCCCCCGCGCCCTGGCCGTAACCGGGCGCCGTGTCGAAGTAGGTCACGCCCAGCTCGATGGCACACTCGAGGGCGGCCAGGACCTGCTCCCGCTGCCGGGCGACCTGCGGGTCGTATTCTTCCAGGTAGTTTGTGAGCCCCGCCGGCGCGCCGCCGCACCCCAGCCGGCTCACCCGCTCGCCCGTACCGCCCAGCGCCACGTATTCCATCGGACCGCTCCTACAACAGGTTGGCTGCTATGGTCGTACGGCCGGCCCCGCCGGACTCAGAGGCAGGCCGGTGCGATGTGGGTGATCGGGTTCTGTGGCTCTTCGATGTCCGCCTCGCGGTAGATGCCCGGCCCCTGCACGATGACCAGGTCGTCTCCGGGGAAGACGTGGATGTACATGTGCCCGGCTCCCCGGGCGGCGTAGGTCTCGCGGGGAAGAGACGGCCAGGGCAACCCCTCCTCGTTGGTCCAGAACCCGTGCCCGTAACGCCACTCCTCGCGCGGGCAGTTCGCCCGGATGTCCGGCGCCACGCGCACCGCCTGGCGGAGCCAGTCCTCGGGCACGACCTGACGATCACCCCAGCGTCCCCAGCGCAGCCACATCAGGCCCACCCGCGCCATGTCGCGCGCCGTGGCATCCAGGCCGGCGTAGTAGCCGAAGATGCCCGTCAACGCCTCCGGCGGGTGCTCGAAGTTGCCGTAATGCCAGCCCCATGACGCGCCGATGGGATCGCGCAGTTTCTCCTCTATCAG
>JAWOCH010000261.1:0-4065 GCA_046483865.1 Candidatus Brocadiia bacterium
CTGCTTCGGGCGCGGACCTTCCGGATGGGTGGTGCGGCACGCAATGGATGCCGGCCCGGAGCCGATGGCCCTGGACATAGGCTGCGGCCTCGGGCGCAACGCGGTCTATCTGGCCCGGCGGGGCTTCCGCGTGGATGCCCTGGACGTGGCCCCGGAAGCCATACGGCGCCTCCGCCAAGCTGCGGCCGCAGAAGACCTGCCCGTCACGGCGCGCCTGGAGGACGCCCGCAACTGGCGCCCGGACGGCCGCGTCTACGACGTGGTGCTCGCCGTCACAGTGCTGAGCCTGCTGGGCGAGGAGGACCTGCGAGCGCTCTGCCGGCGCATCGAACGTGCCCTTGTCCCCGGCGGGCTGCTGCTGGTGGAGGACTTCGCCTCCGACGATCCGGGGCGGCTGGCCGCCGCGCAGGCCAGTGAGTTCGCGCCCCTGGTGCGTCACTACTTCGCCCCGGCTGAGCTGGGGGGGCTGTTCCCTGGACTCCAGGTGGTAGCTCGAGATCGGATCCGGGTCAGAGACCGAACGCATGGAACCCCCCATCGGCACTCCCTGGTGCGGTTCGCCGCACGCAGGGCTTGAGGGAGGAGGTAGCGACCAGTATGCAGGAACAGACGGCGGTCATCACCGGAGGCACCGGCAACCTGGGTTCGGTGGTCACACGGCGCTTCCTGGAGGAAGGCGCGGCGGTGCTGGTGCCGTGGCGCAGTGAGGGGGGTTGGCACAAGCTGCGCGACGGCCTTCCGGAGGATCTGAACGAGCGCCTGACCGGGTTCCAGGCCGACCTGACCGACGAAGACCAGGTCCAGGACGTCATGCACGCGGCGGCCGAGCAGTCAGGGTCCATCTACGCGCTGCTGAACCTGGCCGGGGCGTTCGCCTTTGGCAGCAACGTGTGGGAGACGGACCTGGAGACCTGGACGCGCATGATGGAGGTGAACCTGCGGACGGCCTTCCTTTGCTGCAAGCACGCGCTGCCCGCCATGCTTGAGCGGGGCGCGGGGCGCATCGTGAACGTTTCCTCGAAGGCGGCCGTGGACGTCCAGGCCGGCGCCGCCGCCTACGCCGTCGCCAAGTCCGGGATCCTGACCCTCACACGCGCCATGCGTGAAGAGCTGAAGGGGACGGGCGTCTCCGTCTATGCGCTGATGCCCGCCATCATTGATACGCCCACCACCCGCCGGATCATGCCTGAAGGGGACCACAACCGGTGGGTCTCGCCGGAGCGGATTGCGGACGTGCTGCTGGCGCTCTGCGGCGACCGGATGGAGGCGGCCGGAGGAACCGTAGTGCGTGTCTTTGGGCGTTTGTAAAGGCTCCGTGGGGCGCCCCCGCCAGCCCGTGGTCCCGCCAACACAACCGCAGATGCACCGGAAGGAAAGGAACCAACCGCGGATAAACGCCGATGAACGCAGATGACGACAGCTCAGAAGTCCTTGACAATGCGTTTCACAGCAACACGCGCTGACCCGAAGTTCATAAGCAAGAACAGCGTCAACCCCGTCGCCTTCAGGTAGTTCAGGCACTGTGCCAGGTGCACGTCGTCGAGTTCTTTGACGGCCTTCAGCTCCACAAGGAGACAGCACTCGACCAGCAAGTCTGCCGCGTATTCTCCGACAAGCGCGCCGTCGTAGTAGATGCGGATGGGGCTTTGCTGTCGTACCTTAAGCCCGGCCTTACGGAGCGCATGGGCAAGGACATTCTCATATACCTTCTCCAGGAACCCACACCCCAGGCTATTCGAGACAGCGTACGCACAGCCGATGACCTGCTGGCTCAGTCTGTAAAGTTCATCTACGGTTTCTTCGGAAGTTTCCGGTTGCAGAGCCTGCGGCGTGCCGGTCAGCCGGCCTTTCGGCGTTGCCGTTGGCCTGCTTCAGGCGGTTCGGGGTTGGCGTCGAGCACAGATCTGAGTCCCGCGAACAGGTTGGCGAACAGCGCGCCGAAGCCGGTTGTGTTGGGACCGGCCCGCCGAGCCCACCGCCCCAGGCCCGTGGCCATGTCGTAGTGGTCCCTGGCCTGCGGGTCGCTGAGCACCTCGTAAGCCTCCCTGACCTGCTGGAAGAGCTGCCGGTCGGAGTTTGGCCCTTGCAGGTCGGGATGGGTCTCCAGCACGCGGCGGCGGTACGCTTGCTTCAGCCGCTGCGCGTCGGCCTCGGGCGTGACGCCCAGAACCTCGTAGTAGTTGCGTCCGCACGTTCGGCGCGGCATACTGAGCCCCCGACGATTGACCGGGCGCATTATAGACGCTGTGCGCAGGGCCGACGCTACGATATATCGCAACCGGGTGCTGGCAAGCAGGTTAGGCTTTGCGGAAAAGGAGACGGTCCGTGGACACACAGATCGAGGGAACCGCGCTCAGATTGGTGCAGGGCGACATCACCGAGCAGGACGTGGACGCCATAGTGAACGCGGCCAACAGCGGCCTGCGCGGCGGGGGCGGCGTTGACGGCGCCATACACCGGGCGGGCGGCCCGGCCATCATGCGGGAGTGCCGCCGCATCGGTGGATGCCCAACCGGCAGTGCCGTCGTGACGACGGCCGGTGACCTGCCCGCCCGGCGGGTCATCCATGCCGTCGGCCCGCGCTGGCGGGGCGGCGACCAGGGCGAGGAAGGACTGCTGGCGGACGCCTACCGGGCCAGCCTCGAGCTGGCCGTTGAGAACGGCCTCGCAACCGTTGCGTTCCCCTCCATCAGCACGGGCGCGTACGGGTATCCCATCGGGCAGGCCGCGCGGGTTGCTCTGGGGGCGGCGATCGCTTTCCTGGAGGCCAATCCGGGCGAGCTGGACGAGGTGCGCTTCGTGCTGTTCACCGGGCAGGACCTGCAGGTCTATCGGGAGGCGCTCGAGGAGTTTCTGGACAGGTAGGTCAGTCGTCCTCGGCGGTGGAGACTTGCCGACGGGCGAGCACGAAGTGCCGATAGGCCGCCAGCACGTTCTGACCGGTTGTGCGGACGCTCACCCGTCCCGTGCGCTCGACCGACGGCACGTCGGCCAGTGCTTCGGCGCTCCGGGGCGTGTCGAAGAGCACTTCCAGCGAGGTGGGGCACTGAAAAACCATGGGAGGAACGCCGGGGGCGTTCTCGAAGGCCCTGGCCGCAGCTTCGGTCAGAAGCTCCCTGGTCCGGGCTGCCGGCAGGCAGACGCCGCTTGTGGGCGTGATGGCTTTCTTCACCTCGACGCACACGACGTCGTCGCCCAGCAGGTCCCGGGCCTCGCGGACGCCGCCGGAATCAGCCGAGACGAACGCCAGTGGCACGCCGAACTCGCCCGCCAGCGCCGCTTCCATGCCGATCTCGCCCAGCTCTGTCCCGTTCACCTTCAGCGACACGATGTCGTCGTCATAGGTGTGGGGCAGCAGGGCGTCCGAGGCGCCGGCGCGGGCGTGGAAGCCGACCAGGAACAGCGCGCCGAACGTGGCATCCAGACCGTAGAAGCAGCCGTCCTGCAGATGGGGGCGGCCGGCGATCAGCGAGACCCGGCTGTCCAGGACGTCCAGGTCCACGTTGCGCCCGCTCAGGTGGGTGTCGTAGACGACAGCCTCACGCGCACCGGCGGCGAACAGGCCGTCGAGCACCGCCTGCAGGTCGTGCATGAGCATCCGGCGCGCGTAGTCGTATTCGCCGTGGCCCGGAGTTGTCTGCTCCCGGCTGACTACGCCGCTGACGCCCTCCATGTCCACCTTCACGAAGACCCGCCCGGTGGCGGAGCGACGTGTGACGCGGCTGTCAGTCTGCGTCACAGCCATGGGATTGGCGGAAAGCACCCGCTCGGCGCTTTCTGTGCTCTCCACCATCGGTGTCCCCATTGCACACAACAGGCGTGAAGGAGACATTATAGGAATCGGCCGACCCCCAAAGTAAAGAAGAAACCACGCCGACACACGCGACAGGATGCACAGGATATCCGGTCCATCCTGTACATCCTGTTACGCAGTTGCCGTTGTTCTGCGTCTCTCAGCCGAGGATGGCCGCCAGGTCTTCCTCCGGCGTGGTAATGGGCATGACGTTGAACTTCTCGCTGAGCACCTCCAGCACCGGCTCGGTCACGAACGCCGGCAGCGTCGGG
>JAWOCH010000311.1:0-12985 GCA_046483865.1 Candidatus Brocadiia bacterium
CCCTGCCACGCGCAGGCTGATGATGCCGTCCGGGCGGGGCGCGCCCGGACGGCATCATCAGCCTGCGCGTGGCAGGGGTTGCGGCCGGGCTGGGGGAACTGGGCCACAGCAAGCTGTTGCTGACGCCGCAGTTCGGCCCGCGGCAGCGAGTGTTCGTCGTGCTGACCGACGCGGAGCTTGAGCCCGACCCCCTGTTCACCGGGAGCGTGTGCGACGAGTGCGGCCTGTGCGTGGAAGCCTGCCCGGCGGACGCGATACCGACGGAGCGGAGCGCGGAAGTGCCGGTCGGGGAGCGCCTGTACAGCCATGCGCCGCTGGACTGCGCCACCTGCCCGCAGGTGCATCAGGGATGGGAGCCGAGCTATGCCCCGTTCATGCACCCCGAACACAGCCGCGACAATCCGCCCTCCTACTACGGCTTCCTGGACCGGCGGTTCCGCCATCGGAGCATCTGCGGCGCCCGCGGCTGCGTGCGCGCCTGCATGGACCATCTGGAGAAGGCCGGCTTGATCGAGAAAAGCTACCGGACGCCCATGATCGAGGGTGATCAGTGGGTCATCGAGGCTTCGGAGGGCGAGGAGAGCGCTCCGGGCCGGCCGTGATGCCGGACAGGTATACCGCCACTCCGATGAAGACGAGAACGGGCCCCATGGCAAACAGGATGGCGACCGGCACGATGAGCAGCCGCAGCCACGACGGCTGATACAGGTGCACGAACGCGTGGTTCAGCTCGGCGCCGTAGCGCCGGTCCGCTTCCAGCCTGGCCGTGACGGTCACGCCGCCCTCGGCCGGCGCCGGAAACGTGTCGAGATAATGAGTCGCAGCAACCCGACGCTCCGCCGGCCCGAGGATGGAACTCCTATTCCCCTCGTCCCACTCCAGGGACGTGCGCCGGCGCAGGAGCGTCACCCCCTGTGCGTTCCGGACCTCGTAGCGCAGCGGGAACAGGTAGCGCAGCCGCCGGCCACGCAGTGCCTCCGGATCGCCTGACTCCGCTTCTGACGCCGCCGCCGGCGCCGCGGTCAGGCTCACCGTCACGCCCACCTGGTATTCCTCCCCGGGCTCCAGCCGGACCGGCTCTCCCGTCTTCTCTCCGGTGGAATCCAGGGCGAGCACCTCGACGGCCCGGGCCTTCAGCCGTGTGGCGAGGCGGACCACGAGGAACACACCACTGAGCAGCAGGAAGCCCACGCCCAACAGCGCCAGTATGCAGCCTGTGCGTTTCAACTTCTTCTGACCTCCCGTTGCGATTATCCGTGCCGCCGGGGGCACATTCAAACGGCCGGGGACGCGCCGTTTTGCGCAGGCCGGGGAGGATCGGTACAATAACGAGCCGCGGAGCTGTCTTCCCTCAACTCCCCCTTCGCGACTGAGCCATGGACGAGCAGTTCGACATTGTGGTGGTGGGCGCCGGCCACGCCGGCTGCGAGGCCGCCCTGGCGGCCGCCCGCATGGGCGCTCGCACCGCCCTGCTGACGATCAGCCCGGACAGCGTCGCCCGCATGAGCTGCAACCCCGCCATCGGGGGGCTGGCAAAGGGTCAGATCGTGCGGGAGATTGATGCCCTGGGCGGAGAGATGGCGCGCGTCATTGACGCCACCGGCATTCAGTTCCGCATGATCAACACCGGCAAGGGGCCGGCCATGCACTCGCCCCGCGCCCAGGCCGACAAGAACGCCTATCACCTGGAGATGAAACGCCGCCTGGAGAGCCAGGACGGCCTGCTGCTGCGGCAGGCCATGGTCACCGGTCTGATCGTGGAGGACGGGCGCATCCGGGGCGTCGAGACGCGCAGCGGGCATGCCTACCGGGCGCGGGCCGTCATCCTGACGACGGGCACTTTCCTGAACGGGCTGCTGCACTTCGGCCCGATGGTGGTGCCCGGGGGGCGGATGGGCGAGCCGCCGGCCAGGGAGTTGTCGGAGTCCCTGCGCAGCCTCGGGCTGAAGATGGACCGGCTCAAGACGGACACCCCCCCGCGTGTCAACGGGCGCACCGTGGACAGGGGGCGGCTCGAAGAGCAGCCCGGCGATCCCGAGCCGCGCCCGTTCAGCTTCCGCACCGAGCGCATCGAGTGCGACCAGCTTCCCTGCTACCTGACCCATACGAACCCCCGGACGCACGAGATCATCCGGGGGGCCATCGAGCGAGCGCCGCTCTACGACGGCCAGATAGAGGCCGGCCTGGGGCCGCGCTACTGCCCCTCCATCGAGATAAAGGTGCTGCGCTTCCCCGACAGGGATCAGCACCTGCTGTTCCTGGAGCCCGAGGGGCGCAACACGCACGAGGTCTACTGCAACGGCCTGTTCACCAGCCTGCCCCGCGACGTGCAGGAGGACATGGTCCACAGCATCAGGGGGCTGGAACGGGCCGACATCATGCGCTACGGCTACGCGGTGGAGTACGACTACGTGCCGCCGACGCAACTGCGGCCGAGCCTGGAGGTCAAGCGCGTGGCCGGGCTCTATCACGCGGGCCAGATCAACGGGACCAGCGGCTATGAGGAGGCCGCCGGGCAGGGCCTGGTGGCCGGCATCAACGCCACCCGCGCCCTTCAGGGGAAGGAACCGCTGGTGCTCGGCCGGGACGAGGCATACATCGGCGTGCTCGTTGACGATCTGGTCACCAAGGGAACCGACGAGCCCTACCGGATGTTTACATCGCTGGCGGAGTACCGGCTGCTGCTGCGCCAGGACAATGCGGACCGGCGCCTGATGAAGTACGGCCGCGAGAACGGCCTGATCGGCGATGCCGCCTGGCAGCGCCTCCAGCGCAAGGAACGGGCCATCGCCCGCACAATCCAGCACCTGCGCGCCACCCACCGTGAGGGCAAGAGCCTGGCCCGCATCCTGCGACAGCCGGAGATGGACCTGGACGCACTGAGCCGGCTCGACCCGCAAGTAGGCGAGTTGGCAGCGGACCCGGAGGTCCGCGAGCAGGTGGAGATTGAGTTGAAGTATGAGGGCTATATCCAGCGACAGGTCGAACAGGTGGAGCGGTTCCGCCGCAACGAGGAGCGCCGCATCCCCGCCTGGCTCGATTACTCCGACATCCCCCAACTGCGCCGCGAGGCGCGCGAGAAACTGGCGGAAGTCCAGCCCGTTTCCCTCGGCCAGGCCAGCCGCATCAGCGGGATCAGCCCCGCGGACATCTCCACCCTCATGATCCACATCGAAAGCCGCAAACGGCAGGAGGCCCGCACATGATGATGCCGCCGGGCAAACTGGACGCCGACCTGCTGGCCGAACTGCTGGCCGGCATTGCGGCCACCGATGAACGGGTGGCCATCCGCCCCGGGATCGGGCGCGATGTCTGTGCCATACGCATGGGCGAGCGCTGCCTGGTTGCCAAGACCGATCCCATCACCTTCACCACCGACAGGATCGGCTGGCACGTCGTGCACATCAACGCGAACGATCTGGCCACCGTCGGCGCGCGCCCGCGCTGGTTCCTGGTTACTGCGCTGCTTCCGGAGGGGCAGACCGACGAGGAGCTGGTGCGCGGCATCTGGGCCGACCTGCAAGAGGCGTTGGACGGGCTGGACTGCACGCTGTGCGGGGGGCACACGGAGATAACACCGGGCCTGGAACGCCCGATACTGGTGGGCCAGATGCTGGGCGAAATCCCACTGGACGACCTGGTGGACAAGCGCAAGGTCCGTCCCGGCGATCGCGTCCTGCTGACGAAAGGCGTGCCCGTCGAGGGCACCGCCATCATGGCCCGCGAGCGCGCCGAAGACCTGGAGAGAAGCTTCAGCCAGGAGGAGATCGCCCGAGCACGCGACTTCCTGGACGACCCCGGCATCAGCGTGGTGCCGGAGGCCATGGCGGCCTGCGCAGCGGGCGAGGTGCACGCGATGCATGATCCCACCGAGGGCGGCCTGGCAACCGCCCTGTGGGAACTCGCTGAGGCCGCCGGGTGCGGCCTGCTGATCGAGGAGGACGCCATCCCGGTGCTGGAGCCGGGCGGCGCCTTCTGCCGCCACTTCGGGCTCGACCCGCTGGGCACCATCTCCAGCGGGGCACTTCTGATCTGCGTGCCGCCGGAGGACCGCGCAAGGGTGCGGCGGGCCGTCGAAGAAGACGGCACGCGCTGCGTGGACATCGGCCAGGTGCGCCCCCGGTCGGAAAGCTGCGTGCTGCTGCGGGGCGGCCGGCGCGTGGAGATGCCCGTCTACCACCAGGACCAGATCACCCGTTTGTTCGGCTGAGCCGCGCTGGTTATCATGTAGCGTCCCGAATGCTTCATAGCGAGGATGCGATGGACACGAGGTGGACTGCCCTGCTTGTGCTGCCCTGCGTTTTGCTGCTGTCCGGCTGCAACGCCGGTCTGGAGGAAGAACTGGCCGCACTGCGCGAGGAGGCGGCCGAACTGCGCGGCGAATACGAGTCCGCCGCCGCTGAGAACGAGCAGCTCAAGCAGCAGTTGGCGGACCTGAAGGAGCAGGCGCGCAGTCTGGAGGCCGATAAAGCGGCCCTGGCACAGCGGGCCGGACGGGTTGAGGAACTGGAGAACGAGGTGGAGCAGCAGGCGGAGAAGATCCGCACGCTCGAGCAGCGCCTGGAGCAGCCGGGCGCCGGCGAGGCGGCCGCCGGCCTGCCCGTCGAAGCGGTGCGCCAGCGACTGGCACGGCTGGGGGAAGACCTGTTCCAGCGGAATGAGTTCGGCGCCGCACACCCCGTTCTGCTGAGCGCGCTGGAGCTGGGCGCCGAGGGCCCGTCGCTGCTGTACGCGCTCGCTTTCTGTGAGGCGTCCTTCGGCGAGCTGGAAGCGGCCGAGCGACGCTACGCGGCGTGCGCGACCGCGCTCGAGGAACGGGAGGCGCCCGACCAGTCGCTTGTGCTCAAGTGCCTGAACAACCACGCCCTCGTCCTGTCCCGACTGGGACGCGCCCGGGAGGCGGCCGACGTGTTGCGCCGCGCGTTGGAGCTGGACGAATCCTTCACGCCGGCCCAGTTCAACCTGGGGCTGCTCTACGCGCAGAAGCTGGACCGGCCGGCGGCGGCCATCGAGCCCCTGCGCCGGCACGTCGCCCACGGGGGCGCGCGGTCGGTCTCGGCGCGCCGACTCATCGGCGACCTGCAGCAGAAGCTCGAAGAGACCGAGCCCGCGCCGGCGGACGACTGAGCATCCTGCGGCCCCGCGGCCCCCACCAGAGGCTCTCTGCCACCGGCACAGTTTGACCCGCCGCTGCTGCGTAGGTACAATGAAACGAACAGCCGGGCGGCGCTGGCTCTGACAGGAGCAAGGCATGACCGACACACAGGCGGGGGCGGAGCTGGAAGTCCCGACGGAGGCCATCGAGGCCCTCGTGCAGGAGATACAGAAGGTCTACGTGGGCAAGCGGGACCGCATCGAGCTGGCCCTGGTGGCGCTCCTGGCGGGGGGACATCTCATCATCGAGGACGTGCCCGGCGTGGGCAAGACCATCCTGGCGCACACCATCGCCAGCGCGCTGGACTGCGAGTTCCGCCGCATCCAGTTCACCCCTGACCTGCTGCCCAGCGATCTGCTCGGCGTGAACATCTACGACGAGGCCAAGTCGCGCTTCGTGTTCAAGCGCGGGCCGCTGTTCGCCAACATCATCCTGGCCGACGAGATCAACCGCACCACGCCGAAGACCCAGAGCTGTCTGCTGGAGGCGATGAACGAGAACCAGATCACCGTGGACGGTGTGGTTCATCCGCTGCCGCGGCCGTTCTGCGTGCTGGCCACCCAGAACCCGTTCGAGTTCGAGGGCACTTATCCCCTTCCTGAGTCGCAGCTCGACCGTTTCTTCCTGCGGATGAACCTGGGCTACCCGACCCACGAGCAGGGCAAGGAGATCATCCGCGCCCAGAAGCTGCGTCATCCGATCGAGGACGTGGAGGCGGTCATGCGCGCTGCCGACGTGGTGGAGCTGCAGCAACTGGTCCGTCGCATCCACGTCAGCGAGGAGATTCTCGACTACACCATGCGCATTGCGGAGGCCACGCGGAACCACGAGACCGTCCTGACCGGAGTCAGTCCGCGGGGCGCCATACACCTCTATCGCGCCGCCCAGGGGCTGGCCATGCTGCGGGGGCGCAACTACGTGGAACCGGACCATGTCAAGGAACTGGCCGGCCCTGTGTTGAGCCACCGTATGCGCATCCACAGGGCAACCGGAGCGGGCAGCAACTTCGAGGAGGCCGCCGGCGTGATCGGCGAACTGCTCGACGAACTCCCGGTGCCAGTGTAGCTGCGGCGAGGGAGACGGGATGGCAGACTCGGCGCAAACCACGACTGCCCGGCTGAGCCGGGCGGCGCGCTTCCTGGGCATCAACGGCTGGATCGTGGCCGTACTGGGCGTGGTGGCCGCCATCATGGCCCACAGCAGCACGGCGCTGCTGCTGGGCCTGCTGCTGTTCGTCACGTGGCAGATCGTCTACTTCGGTGTGCAGTGGATCGCCCGGCGGCTGCGCTCAAAGGCCCGATCGCGTCTGCGGCTCCACGTCACGTCCTGGGGCGGCCTCTACGGGCTGGTCACCCTGGTTTTCGTGGTGCTGTCAATCCAGTGGGGCATCAACCTGTTCTCGCTGACGGCCTCTTTTCTTCTGGCGGCGCTGGCCAGTTCGCTGGCATTGGCGGCGCTGGGAGTGGCGGGTCTGGCCCCGCGGTGGCGCACTCCGGAGCACATCTTCGCCGGCGAGCCGTTCGAGGCGGACCTGGAGCTGACCAACCAGAAACGCTGGCTGGCCGCGCGCGCCCTGCGCGTGGACGGCACCGAAGCCGCGGGCACCGACGAGGGAGTCCACGTGGTGTGGCGACTCCCGGCGGGGGACAGCGCCCACCTGGCTCTGCCCCAGGTGATGGCCCGGCGCGGACGCCACCGGCTGCCGCCGGTGCATCTGAGCAGCGGCTTCCCCTTTGGGCTGGCAGAAGCGAACGTGCTGGCTGAGCCGGAGGAGGAGGTGCTGGTCCTGCCCCGCCTCGGCCGGATAGACGAGGAGGAATTCTCCAGGCAGTTCGGCGGCACGGCGCAATGGCTGACGCGGATACGGCGCAAGGACGAACACGGCGAGTTCCGCGCGCTGCGGGAGTACCAGCCGGGCGACGATCCGCGCCAGATACACTGGCGCACCAGTGCCAGGCTGCGCAAGCTGCACGTGCGGGAGTTCGAGAAACTGGAGGCCCACAGCGCACTCATCCTGCTGGACGCTTCCCGTCCGGCGGCAGGCGCCGCCGGGCATCGCGAGCGCTTTGAGCGGGCCGTGAGCTTCGCGGGCACGCTGGCCGCCCTGCTCAATTCGCGCAACGCCTTCTACGCCTTCGCCTCATTCTGCCCCGACCTGGTGACTCTCCCCTATCGGTCCGGCCGCGGGCCGCTGTTCGCGCTGCTGGAGGCGCTGGCGATGGCGGAGATGACCTCCGCGCACAGCGTGGATGACCTGCTGCAGACGGTGCACCCAAGCGAGGTGCGCGGCGGGCTGTGCCTGGTGACTGCCGGCCCCTTGCCGGACACCCGCGCGCTGGGGCGGCTGGGATCTGAGGCCGTCTGTATTGACGTGAGCAGACCGGAGTTCGATGAGCTATTCACTACACAAGCGTGAATCGGGCGTCGGCGCTGCCGAAGCAAGCGGCGAGACGTGGCTGCTGCTTCTGTCCACATACGCGCTGATTGCCTCCGGTGCGCTGCTGCTCAGCGTCACGGAGATGTCGCTGACCTACGCGCTGCTGGCGTGGGCTCTGTGCGGCGTCCACCTGCTACTGATCGGCCGAGGCGGCCGGCCGCTGTTGTCACGCCGGGCGATCCAGCTTTCGGGTGTCGTAGCACTGCTGTTTGCGCTGGCGCGGGCCTACTTCGCCGAGGTGCACATCAGCTACTCACTGGGGCATTTCCTGATACTGGTGCAGTTGATCATCCTGTTCGGCGAGCATCGCATCCGTGACATCCGGCTGGTGCAGGTAACGGCGATATTTGAGGTGCTGATCGCGAATATCTGGGCCCTGGAGCCGACCTACCTGCCGGCCTTCCTGCTGACGGCCGGGTGCCTGATGGCCAGCATGGTGGCTGTGGAGCTGCACGGTCCGGGGGGTCAGGATCGCCCTGTGCCGAGGCAGGGGGCGCGCCCGGGGCTCGGCCAGTTCCTGTCGGCGCTCTGGCTGCCGGCGTTGTTCGTCTTCGTGCTGACGACGGTGGGCTTCATGGCGCTGCCGCGCGCGCGCTGGCTGCACGGTAACCGCCCCATGCTCGGGGGGCCTATGACGGGCTTCTCGGAGAGCGTTTCTCTGTGGGAGATCGGCGCGCTGCGGGAGAGCGATCGGCGGGTGTTCCGCGCCCGGTTCTCCGAGCGAACCCCGCAAGGGACAACCAGCTACTCCCCTCAGCCGCTCCTGATGCGAGGCATCCCCCTGCCAACCTACCGCAACGGACAGTGGTTGCGCGGTGTGCTGCAGGCGCCGGGCAAGGTGATCGGCAGGATACACTATCCCGAGCCGGGAGCCCCTCCGACGATCGGGGCGGAAGCATCCTATAAGCTGCAGGAAGTGGAGGCCGACACCGAGCGCGTCGTGCAGGAGGTCACGTTCGAGCGACCGGCGGGCGAGACCCTGTTCGCACTCTATCGTCCGCTGCCGCTGGACGGCGCGGGCGCATACTCACTGAGAATTGCCAGTAGAACACACCGACTTGTCGCGACCCGCGGGTTCTGGCGCGTCGGGAAGTACACCGTCGTCTCACTGGTGCCCAAGTTCCGTGCAGGCCAACTCCGGCGAGCGGGTGCTCCCCCGCCTACTTCGCCCTGGCTCATGTACTGGCAAGTGCCTCACCGGTTGCTGCCCGTGCTGCAGGATGCGGTCAGGAAGATCGAAGCGGGCCATCCCACCGAGACGGACTACGACCGCGTGGCGGCCGCCGTGGACTGGCTGACCGACACCACGCGGTTCACTTACACCAAGGATGCCCCCGGCTTCAGCAGCGCCGATCCGGTCGAGGCGTTCCTGACCGAGACTCACAGGGGCTACTGCGAGCACTTCGCCTCGGCGCTCGCCCTGATTGTCCGCGTCTGGGGCATACCCTCTCGCCTGGTGGTGGGCTACAAGAACGGCTCCTTCGAGGGTGAGACGCGCAGCTACGTCTTCCGGGACCTGGACGCCCACGCGTGGGTGGAGGTCTACTTCAACGAGTACGGATGGGTCCAGTTCGATCCCACCCCGACCGGAGCCGCCGAGGGCCCCGGCACTACCGAGCTGACCCTGTTCGAGAAGACCGTCGGCACCGTGGACAGCTTGTCTGCCGGCGTGCTGCGCGACATCAAGCGCCTGTGGAACTCGGGAGTGGTCGGCTACAGCCGCAGCACGCAGCGGCGCCTGTTCGAGCGGGTAAGCAAAGCCGTGCAGGATTTCATCCGGGACACGGGCGCCGTCGTGCGCAACCTGGTGCCGGGCATGCCCGAGCTGACCTTCCTGCCCATCGCCCTGCTGGTGGTCGGGCTCACGGCGGTGGCGATGGGGCTGCACATGCTGGCCCAGTGGCTGGAGGGCGTGCTGCCGGGCTTCGGCCGACAGCGCAGGCGGACGCTGCGTTTCTATGAGAAACTGCTCCGGCTGCTGCGCAGAAAGGGCCTCCGTCGCGCCAGCAGCACCACGCCGCGGGAACTGGCCCGTGCCGCTGCCACCCAACTGGCCGGCACCACCGAGGACGGGGCATCCGTGCCCGAGGCCATCCACCTGGTGACCGACCTCTACTGCCGCGTCCGCTTCGGTCGTCACGAGCTGACCGACCAGGAGAAAGCACGCCTGCGCGAGGCGCTCAGAACCGTCGGCAAAGCAGAGCCGGCGGGGGCGGACTGAGCGCCAGTGGGACACGGCGGCCACGAGGGAGCATGGCCCTCCAGATGACCTGTCCGGCCCGCGCGCGTGCGCCTTGACCTGCCGTTGGAGGGACGCGCTCTGTCGCGTCCGCACTCTTGCCGGCCACGCAGAAGCGTGGCCCTCCAGGCGTCGCGCTCGGCCTACGCACATCCGCCGTCACGTGCCGCTCCTGCGTATCTGACTTCCCTTGCTCACGGCTCAACCTGGGCCATCACCGACTCCGCAGTCGGCTCCGGGCCGGCTGACTTCACACGCTGGAAGGCCGCCGGCACGCTGTCCAGCACGTCTTCCGCCACCAGAGACAGTTCCCCCCGCTCAGCGGCGGCCAGGTCGCCGGCCAGCCCGTGGACGAAGACGGCGAGCTGAAGCGCCGCGAACGGCTCCAGGCCCTGCCCCAGCAGCCCCGCCGCCAGCCCCGTCAGCACGTCGCCCGTTCCGCCGGTGGCCAGGCCGGGATTGCCGGTGGGGTTCACGTAGACGCGCTCCCCGTCCGTGACCACAGTTCCGGCGCCCTTCAGCGCGACGGTCACGCCCCGCTCGCGGGCGAACTCGACGGCCACTCCCCGCCGGTCGGCCTGCACCTGCTGCACCGTGCCGCCCAGCAGCCGTGCCATCTCCCCGGGATGCGGCGTCAGCAGTCGCGGCCCGGCCGCATCGTCCAGGCAGCCCATCGCCCCGGCCAGCGCGTTCAGCCCGTCCGCGTCAACAACCATGGGCAGCCGCACCTCGGCGACCAGCGTCCGCACGGCCCGCCCCGTCGGCTCCGCCCGGCCCAGGCCAGGACCCAGGGCCAGCACTGTGAAGCGATCCAGCGACTCCAGCACGGCTTCGACGGCTGTCTCCCCCAGCACCGGCCCGTCCGGCTCGGGCAGCGGTATGGACATGGCGCTGGTCAGCTTGATCTCGGCCACCAGGTTCAGGCTCCCCGGCAGGGCCAGCGTCACCAGCCCGGCCCCCGCCCTCTGCGCCGCGCGGGCGGCCATGCACGCCGCCCCCGTCAGCCCCGGCGAGCCGCCCACCACCAGCACGTGCCCAAACTGCCCCTTGTGGGCGTCGCGCGGTCGCTCCGGCAGATCCGGCAGAACGCCCACCTCCACCGGCGGGCGGCCGTTCATGACTCCTCCCCCGAGCCGACGGCGACGGCGTTGATCATGGCGGCGATGTAGCCGGCCCCGAAGCCGTTGTCTATGTTGACCACGGCCACGCCGGCCGCGCAGCTATTGAGCATCGTGAGCAGCGGAGCTACCCCGCCGAAACTGGCCCCGTAGCCCACGCTGGTGGGCACGGCGATCACAGGCCGGGCCACCAGGCCGCCCACCACGCTGGCCAGGGCGCCCTCCATGCCCGCCACCACCACGACGGCGTTGGCGCGTTCGAGCCGGTCGGCGTAGGCCAGCACGCGGTGCAGGCCCGCCACGCCCACGTCCGATATCAGCTCCGCCTCCGCGCCCAGCATCTCGGCAGTCACCTGCGCCTCGGCGCCGACCGGTATGTCGGAAGTCCCGGCGGTCAGCACCAGCACCAGGCCTCCGGGCTCTGGCGGCTCGCGCCGGACCGTGATGCACCGGGCGTCCTCCCGGTATTCGGCATCGGGCAGCTTCTCCTGCACGGCCCGGTAATGGTCAGGCGTGGCCCTGGTTGCCAGCAGGTTACCCTCGACCGAAACCAGCCGCCCGGCGATCTCCGCCACCTGTTCGGCGGTCTTGCCGTCGCACAGCACCACCTCCGGCGCGCCGCAGCGCAGCGTGCGGTGGTGGTCTATCTTGGCAAAGCCGATGTCCTCGAACGGCAGGCGACGGATGCGCGCCAGGGCCTCCTCCGGCGACGCTTCGCCGGCGGCCACCTGGCGGAGCAACTCCTTCAGGCTGTTCTCGTCCATGTCATGCTCCCTCACAACCCGTTCGCCCGGTAGGTCCGGTGTCCCTTGGCCCTCGAAGCCTCGGCGAAGTAGGCCCGCCGGACCAGGCACGGCGAGAGTGGATCCCCGCGACCCAGGACACTCCATCAACGACTTGCCAAGCTCAGGGGGAAGCCTCAACGCTCAGGGGCGCCGTCCGGCCGGCTTCCAGCAGGCGGCAGCCCATCCCCGCCGTCATGGCGGCATTATCGGTACACAGCTCCCGCGGCGCAAGGCGAATCTCCAGCCCCCGCGCCTCGGCCTCGGCGCGCAGCCGGTCCCTCAGCACGCCGTTGGCGGCCACTCCGCCGCCCACTATCAGGCTGTTGACCGCGTGCCGCTCGGCGGCGGCCATTGTCTTGCCCGCCAGCACGTCCACCACCGCCGCCTGGAAGCTGGCCGCCACGTCGGCGACGAACTGGTCGGTGTAGCTGGCCGACTCGATGTCCTCCTTCGAGGCGTTCTGACCCAGGCAGTGGTAGAGCACGGCCGTCTTGAGCCCGCTGAAACTGAAGTCCAGGCTGTCCGGCCCCAGCCAGCTCCGGGGGAAGTCCGCCGCCCGCGGATCGCCCTCCCGCGCGGCGCGTTCGATGGCCGGCCCGCCGGGGAACCCGAGCTGCAGGATGTTGGCCACCTTGTCGAACGCCTCCCCGGCGGCGTCGTCCACGGTCGCGCCCAACAGCTCGTGCTCCAGCGGTCCATCGGTCAGGTACAGGCTGGTGTGACCTCCGCTGACCACCAGGCTGACCGCCGGCAGCAGAGGCGGTTCGGCCTCCAGCCAGGCGGCGTAAATGTGCGCGTGCAGGTGATTTACTGCCATCAGCGGCAGTTCCAGCGCCCAGCTCAACGCCTTCGCGGCCGTCACGCCGATCAGCAGCGCGCCGATCAGGCCGGGCTGTGTTGTCGCCGCCACGCCGTCGAGTTCGTCCAGCGCCAGCCCGGCCTCCTCCAGCGCCGTGTGCACCACGGGCAGCACGTTCTCGATATGCGCCCGGCAGGCGATCTCCGGCACCACCCCGCCGAACCGCTCGTGCAGCTCATACTGTGTGCTGACCACGCTGGACAGTATACGCCGGCCATCCGCCACCACGGCCGCCGCCGTCTCGTCACACGATGTCTCAATGCCCAGTACCCGCACACGCCCTCCCGGCGCAGAGCCTGCAAGTCTACCACGAAGGTCACGAAGAACACGAAGGCTTGACTTCGCCCGAATGGACCCGCTCACGTGCCCATCAACCGCTTCCTAAGCGGTTT
>JAWOCH010000328.1:0-4101 GCA_046483865.1 Candidatus Brocadiia bacterium
GGGCGCCTGTGCTACATAAGGATCCTGCGCAGGGAACGGCTCGGCGATTCGTAGGAGTGAAGCCATGCTTTCTACAGAGCAACTTCATACTTCAGACTTCAGACTTCACATAGTGTGCAACTACCGTCTCATAGACTATCTGACTCAGGGCTACCTGCTGCTGGTGGGCCTGCTCGTGCTGTTGTTCCACGGCGACTATCTGCCGCAGTGGGGATGGTACGTGGTGGGGCACGCGGCAGTGATCGGCGTGGTGCACGGGTTGATCCGGCTGGAAGGCCGTGTGGACAACCGCCTGCTGACCCTGGTGCTCGACTTCTATCCGATGATCCTCTACACATTCCTCTACTGGGAGACCCACGCGCTGGACAGCATGTTCATCCATGGGCCGCTGGACGCGTTCTTCATCGAGTTGGACCGGCGCATCTTCGGCTGCGACCCCAGCCGGGACTTCATCCTGCGTGTGCCGTACTTCCCGATCAGCGAGCTGATGTACTTCTCGTACTCGACGTATTACTTCATGATTCCGGGCGTCGGTCTGGGATTGTACTTCACCCGGCGGCGCCGGTTCTTCCAGTACATCACGGTGATCAGTTTCGTGTTCTTCGTCTGCTACCTGACCTACATTTTCCTTCCCGTGCTGGGGCCGCACGCGCACGAGCGGCTCGCGGCAGCCGGCCAGGACGCCCTTCTTCCGCCGCGCATGGTGCCGAACTACCTGCGCCGCGGGCTCTTCTATCAGTTGATGCAGTTCATCTACCGGACGTTCGAGCCCTCCAGCGGGGCCGCCTTCCCCAGCAGTCACGTGGCTGTGGCGGTCGCGGCGGCCACCTACACGTGGCGCTACCTGAAATCGGTGCGCTGGCCGCACGCCGTGGTCGTCACGCTGCTGGCCGTCTCGACCGTCTACTGCGGGTATCACTACGCAGTGGACATCTTCGCAGGCGTGCTGGCGGGAGCCATACTCACGCCGGTGGGGGAGTGGATCTACCGCAAGTGGGAGCCCGGCCTCAGCGAGGCACGGGGAGCCGAAGGCCCTGAGCTTGTCGAAGGGCAGTGAGCGGGAAGCCCTGACCGTGTCGAAGGTCAGGCAGCAGCGCCCGGACCCGGAGGGACGCGCCGGCCACGGCCGGTAGACTTCTGCGCGTCTGCGTTCTGCCCCCGGCCACGCGGAAGCGTGGCCCTCCAGGAGCCCTGTAAGGCCGGCGGATACCGTCCGTGACGTTCCGGTGGAGGGACGCGCTTCTGCGCGTCCGCACCCTCCATCCGTCATTCACCCTCAACCGCGGCCGCCATGCCGTGGAAGATCAGATCGGGCTCCTGCCGGGTGCGCGCCGGCGGCAGGGCGGGCGTCAGCAGCGGCGCGTCCGTCCCCGTGCAGACCACGGGTGCCTCCGCCATGCCCTCGATGCTGCCGTACTGCTCGACCAGCCGGGCTACTCCGCCGGCGCAGAAGGCACGGATACCCAGGCGGATGGCTTCCTCGGTACTGCGGCCGGGGACCGGCCCGGCCTCTGCCGGCTCCGCCAGTGGCAGCAGGGCAGCTCCCTCGTGCAACGCCCGGGCCGCCAGTGCGAACCCCGGTGCAATGGCGCCGCCGACGAACCGCCCCTCCGCGTCGACCACGTCCACGGTAACGGCTGTGCCGGCGCAGACGATCACGCATGGGGCGCCGAACTGCTCACGTGCCCCCAGGGCAAGCAGCAGGCGGTCCCGCCCGACCTGGTCCGGTTCGGGCAGCGTGTTCTCGATGGGCACGCTCAGTTCCCGCCCGAAGAACTCCAGCGATCCGGTGCCCATCTCCGTGCGCAGCGTCTCGATGGCGGCGTCGGCCGCAGGATGCACCGAGCAGGCCAGCCAGCGCGCCCGTGCCAGGTCTGGCCGTTCCTTCTCGGGCATGGCTCCCAGCAGGCGGGTCGCCAGATCGCGCACCGGTCGGGTGTGGACGCGCAGCACATGGCGCCAGCGACCGCCCCTGTGCTCTGCGCAGTTCACCGACGTATTGCCCACGTCAAAGGCCAGCAACCCACGCTCAACGCTCATGGTGGCTCCTATGCCATGGTCCGAGTGCCCGTGCGCAGTATAGCAGAAAGCGGCGCCCCGTCTGAAGGCGCCGACCTTCGCGGTACTGCTGAGCGGCTGCAGCTCGTACGCGCGGTGTTCTGGAGTGCGGCGCCTTGGCGCCGCTTTGCCGTTGGGGGGCTTGCCCCCCGTCTCTGCCCTGCCTGCTCAGAAGTCGTCCGGCACCTTCAGTCGGTCGGTCTTGAAGCTCCGGACGGTTTCCACGAAGCTGCGCTGAGCGTTCAGCTCGAACCAACGGGCGGAGCACCACCTGTACATCATTGCTTCCGGCACGACGCCATGCTTCACCGCGTTGTAGTGGACGTACTTCAGCCGAGCCAGGTAGGAAATTGCGTATGTGATCCGCTGGTCCCAATACTGATACCACACGCGCCGCCCCTGCACCGAGTCGAGGCGGTTCAGCTTCCTGGCCGTGTCCGAGTGGAGGTGCCTGACGAATGCCGCGAGCGATCCCGGTTCATCTGGTGCTACGGCCACGAAGTGATAGTGATTGGACAAGACCGCCCATGCCTGCAGCGACCATCCGTACCGCTCGGCCAACTGCAGCAGAGCATCGTGGACGAGTTGAAGCCTGGCATTCGTAGCAAGGAGATGGCGTCTCCCGCAGGTGCCAGCAGTGACCATGTACGCACCGCGCTCGTCGAGGCGATGCGGCGGCGCATGGGGCCAGTGATCTGGGATAGGCTCCTCCTTCCAGGCTCGGGATCTCTGGCTGGTCTTGCGCGCAGCTGCGACCATACCGGCTCACGTACCGGCCGGCAAGCCGGCCAGATCCAAAGCGGCGCCAAGGCGCCGCACTCCAAAGGCGTTGACCGGCTGACGCACAGATGTCCGCAATCCGCAGGCCGGCGGCCGTTCGGGAACCCGCGGCAGGCCCGAGCGTTTGACACTGGGTCGCGGGCGGTTTAGCCTGCCCCGACGTCGCACTGACCATCCGTCGTCGTCGGGCAAAGGAGCAAGACCGTGGACGAGCTGAGAGATGTCTTCGCCAGCCCCGGCTCCGCCTACCGGGGCAAGCCGTTCTGGGCCTGGAACGGCAAGCTGGAAGCCGATGAACTGCGCCGCCAGATACGCGTCATGCACCGCATGGGCCTGGGCGGATTCTTCATGCACTCCCGCGTCGGCCTGGCCACGGCCTACCTGTCGGAGGAGTGGTTCCGCATGGTGGACGCGTGCGTGGACGAGGCCCGCAAGCTGGAGATGGAGGCGTGGCTCTACGATGAGGACCGCTGGCCCTCCGGTGCGGGCGGCGGGCTGGTGACCTGCGATCCCGAGTATCGCCACCGCAACCTGCTCGTGGTGACCTGCGCCCCGGAGGAGGCGGCGTTCGACTCCGAGCCGCTCGCCATGTTCTCCGCCGTCATTGAGGGGCCGAACGCGACGCAGGTGCGCCGGCTGCCGGAGGACTGGGACGGCACCGTCGAACCGGCCGGCGCGCAGGTACTGGCCTTCTTCGTGAAGACCGACGAGCCCAGTTCGTGGTACAACGACGCCACCTATCTGGACACGCTCAGCCACGAGGCCGTCCGGCGCTTCATCGAGGTGACCCACGAGGCGTATCGCCGCGAGACGGGCCAGGAGTTCGGCCGCGTGGTGCCCGGCATCTTCACCGACGAACCCAACCACGGCGGCGTCCACCGCAAGGGCGGCGTCGAGGGGCGGGAGGCCGTCGGCGTGCCATGGACCGGCGACCTGCCGGAGCACTTCCGCGAGCGTTACGGCTACGACATCCTGGACCATCTGCCGGAGCTGTTCTACCGCGTGGACGGACGGGAGCAGTCGCAGGCACGCTGGCACTATCACGACTGCAAGACGTTTCTGTTCGTGGACGCCTTCGCCCGCCAGTGCTACGAGTGGTGCGAGGAGAATGACCTGGCCCTGACCGGCCACGCGCTGGCCGAGCGCACTCTGCGTTCACAGTCGGGCGTGGGCGGCAGCGCTATGAGGTTCTACGAGTTCATGCAGGCCCCGGGCATTGACCAGCTCACCGAGCACTGGGACGAATACACCACCGCCAAACAG
>JAWOCH010000332.1:0-8268 GCA_046483865.1 Candidatus Brocadiia bacterium
AACGGTTCCCCCATGGCGGTGAACAGGAAACTGCCCGTGCCCATCTCTATCAGCTCTTCGGTTGTGCGCCACAGCCAGTCGGTGTCGGCGTCGTGCGGCCGGAAGCTCTGGCTGAGGGCGGGGCTGCCTCCTTGCCCCTCCATCCGGTCGAAGCGCCGGTGGAACGTGTTCGGCGACTCCAGAAGGGGCGAGTGGAAGTAGCAGTGTACGCAGTTGACGTTACACCGGTTGCTCAGGAAGAGCGCGGCCTGGTAGGGCGGGCCGAACGCCCGCGAGCCGTGCATGATGCCGGGCACGGTCCTGGCCAGTGCAGCCTTCGTGTGCCAGCTCATCGCCTCTCCTTCCCCGCGGGTCCCGGCCACAGGTATCCCAGCGCCCGCGCCATGTGCAGCCCCGCCAGCAGCACGGGCACGAGGGCGACCATACGCAGATCCCGCCGCTCGACAGCACCCGCCACGGCGCAGCCCAACAGCAGGAGCGCGTAGCCGCCCGCAGCGCCCAGCGCTGCCGGCGCCAGCGCCGGCGCCAGGGCGGCGCCCACCAACAGACCCATGCCAGCGACGAGGGCGCCGACCAGCGCGCTGTGCGCCAGCCGATGCGCGCCGATGCGCCGGCTGGCCTGCGCCATGCGGAAGTTGCGCGCCAGGAAGCTCCGAAGGCTCGTCTCCCGCCGATGGGGCATACGCAGCTCCGGCGCCACGGCGATGCAGCCGCCCTGGCGCTCAACGCGCACGCACAGGTCCACGTCCTCGTGAACCGGCAGCCGCTCATCGAACACCTGCGCGCCACCGATGGCCGCGCGCACGGCGGCGTCCCGTCGCACGGCCATGTTCCACAGCTTGGGATAGCAGCGGCCCAGACCTGCGCCGACGGCACGCGCGCTCCCGGTGCCGGCGAAGGAGTTCAGCGCCCAGTCCAGGGCCGCGTCAAAGGCCCCGTTCGTGCCGCTCAGCTCGTCTGTGCCCCCCAGAACGTCGGTCCCCGGCCGCTGCGCCAGCGCCTGCTCGATGCGCCGCAGCCAGTCCGGCGGCGGCGCGCAGTCATCGTCGGTAAGGGCCAGCACCTGCCCCCGTGCTGCACTGCATGCAGCGTTGAGCTGGGCCGACCTGCCCGCCCGCGAGGCGCGCACGAAACGCGCTTCCGCCGGCCAGTCACAGCAGGTCTCGTCCACCAGCCGTTCCGACTCCTCGTCGCCGGGCCGGGCAGCGATGATGACCTCATAGCTATCCTGAGGATAATCCATCGCGCGCAGCGACTTCAGCGCGCGGCGCAGGAGTGCGCCACCGTGGCAGACGGGCAGAATCACGCTGAAGCGCATCCCGTCGTCCATCAGGCCTCCTCCCCGGGCGGCTCTCTCCACAGCGAGCGGGCCGCCCCGGCGCACCAGGCCAGCTTCAGCCCGTAGACCACCGGCGCCGTGTGCAGCAGGCGCCACATGCGCGGGCTGCCCAGGTAGACTCCCGCCGTCACCCGCAGAGCGATCAGCGGGGCGCCCAGCATCAGCAGCAGTGGGCTGCGGAAGAACCGGGGCGTGCCGGTGAGTTCCGGATAGCGAAGCCGGAGCCGGATGGTCACCGTCGCGTGCTGTGCGGAGTAGCGGAGCACCTCGCCGAAGCGGTTCCGCGGCGTGTGGTGGGTGACGACCGCCCGGGGCTCGAAGTAGGGCCGATAGCCCCGCGCCCTGGCTCTGAGCAGTAACTCGGTGTCCTCGGCCAGCCGCCAGGCGCCTCGAAACAAGCCCACATCCTCCAGCAGGCTGCGCCGGTAACCCGCGTTGGCGTTCGCGATCCAGTCCACGTAGCCCCCCCTCCGGCCGGGGAAGAGGTGATAGAACTCGGCCACGTTGTGGCAGAGCTGGAAGTAGCGGCCCCGTGGCGCCGCCACCGCGCCGGCCACCAGCGGCTCATCCTCCAGCGCAGCCAGCATGTGCTCCAGCCAGTCGCGGCGGGCGATGCAGTCGTCGTCCACGAAGAGAATCGGGTCGCCCCGCGCCGCCTCAACTCCAGCATTGCGCGCCCGTGCTGTGCCGCTCTGCACCCCGGTCGCGACGTAGCGCAGGTTCGGCACCTCGGCCTGCAGACGGCGGCACATGTCGGCTGTCTCATCGGTGCAGCCGTCGTCCACCAGCACGATCTCGTAGCGTTGCGAGGGCACGCTCTGATCGGCCAGCGAGCGCAGCAGTCGCTCGGCGCTGGCCGCGCGGTTGTGCGTGCAGACCACCACGCTGGCCAGGGACGCGCGCTCGGGCTCTGCTTGTGGGTGCATGGATCGGGTCGGAAAAGACGGCCGCCGCTCAGAATAGCGCACCCGGGCGCCGGGCGTATGGCGGCCCCCGTGCGTCGCCGGATATCCCGGCGCCCCGCCAGTATAGGCGCGGTTCGTCCGGCGGGCAACCGGCCGGTTGCGTCGCCGGCGCCCCTGGCGTATACTCGTGTACTCCTCGGAGGCGGCGTAGCCAAGAGGACCAAGGCAACGGTTTGCAAAACCGTCATTCACGGGTTCGAATCCCGTCGCCGCCTCCAGACGCTCCCGCCTGTTTCACACCACCCGCGCCGGTTTCCCGCCGCCCCGGTTGCGCTGCCCGCTGAGCGCCATAGAATGCCCCGCTGTGTTCGTCAACGAGCGGGAGGACTCAGGGATGGGCGATATCACGCTGGAGAAGCAGGACGAGTCCACCTCGCTTTGGCGGCCGCTGGAGCCGGGCCGCGTCGAGGTGGCCGACGAGCAGCCGGCCGAGGTAACCATCGCCGACGCCGGCGGGCGCATCTACGTGCGCCGTCGGACGCGCGCCGGCCGGGGCGTGCGCTTTCGGGCCAGGGGCACCGCCGGCCTGCACACCGTCCGGGCGCTCGATGCCGACGGGCAGGAGCTGTCCCGCGCTACCTTCCGCCTCCAGCCGTGCACCCACATCGAGTGCAGCGGGGGGCCGTATGCGGAGCTTGCCCGGCTGCTGGAGAACGAGATGACGGTGCGCACGCGCAAGCGGCCCTTCGTGGTGGACGGGCGGCTCTACAACTTCCTGGTCTCCTGGGGCCGCGACCACACCCACGTGATGAAGGCCATGATGTACTTCATCGAGGATGTCAAGAGCGGCATCGAGTTCTTCCTGGAGCGCCAGCGGCCGAACGGCATGTTGTGGGACGACTGCCACCGCAATCACAACTGCCCTCAGCCGAGCTGGTTCTGCGAGGCGCTGGGGGAGGGCTACTACGGCTACAGCGACGACATGGCATTCACCTTCCGGCGCATTCCCGTCGAGGCCGACGTGGAGTTCCTCTACACCGAGTGCGTGTGGTACGCCTGGAAGGCCAGCGGCGACGACGCCTGGATGGCCGAGCAGTTGCCGAAGCTGGAGAAGGCGCTCGAATACAACGCCGGCCATCCCACCCGCTGGAGCGAGGAGCACGGCCTGGTCAAGCGCAGCTTCTGCATGGACTCGTGGGACTTCGCCAACCCCCACTTCTGCGCCGGCGACCACCGCGTGATACATCCCGAGGACCCCATGTTCCTGTTCCATTCGGACAACAGCGGCCTCTACGCCAGCCACTGGCGCATGGCCGAGATGCACGAGGCGGCCGGCGACCCCGAGCGGGCGGCCGAGCTGCACCGCTACGGAGAGCAGCTCCGCGAGCGCGCCAACGAGAAGCTGTTCTTCGGCACCAACTACGGCCACATGATCCCCGAGAAGCTGGCCGAGGAGGAAGTCTACGCCCTGGTCGGCGACGAGCGGGAACGCATGAGCCTGTCCACCGGATACACCATCAACCGCGGCCTGCCCACCCATGAGATGGCCGTCAAGATACTGGAAGAATACCGCCGCCGCGGCGAGGCCAGGCGCGAGGAGAGCTTCGCCGAATGGTGGAGCATGGACCCGCCCTACACCTACGAGCAATGGCCCGACAAGCACTGCACGATCGGCCACTACATGAACGGGGCGATCGGGGTGGTGGTGGCCGGCGAGCTGGCGCGCGCGGCCTACGGGCACGGCATGGAGGACTACGGGACCGATATCCTGAAGAGGCTGTGGAAGCTGTCCCGGCGGGACGGGGGCTATCTGCACTCCTGTTACCTGCGCCTGCCGGAGGACCCGCCCCAGCCCCACGCGGAGTTTCAGCACGTGGACCTGCGCCCGTTCGCGAACGTCGGCCTGCGCTGCGGTGCGCACGAGGGCGTCACCGCCTGGACAGACGAGGGCGAGAACGACATGCGCAACCTGCCCACCGGCCGGCGGCGGTTCGGCGCCATCGAGTTCGAGGTCATTGACCCCGACGAGAACGCCGGGCGTGCCGTCGTGCGGCTCGATCCGGACCCCGCCCTCGGCGTCAACGACATCACCGTTCCGGTGGATGCAGTGCGGGCAGAGAGCCTCTACTTCATGCATGTCCTGGCCCACACGGCCGGCCGGGGCGAGGTGGCCGGCGTGTACACCGTCTGCTACGCCGACGGCACCGAGGAGCGCATCTACGTGCGCAACGGGCATGAGATCGGCCTGTGGTGGGGCATCACCGACAACCCGGACCTGCGCCGGGGCAACGATCCCGTTGACCGGAGCATCGCCCGGGTCGCCTGGCAGGGCCCGAACGGCGAGTGGAAGAACGTCGGCCTGTTCATGACCGGCTGGGACAACCCGCATCCGGAGAAGCCCGTCACGGCCGTCCGCCTGCACGCCCGACGTGCCGAGCGGGCCGGCGGAGGCATCATGCTGGCCGCCATCAGCGCCGGCGACGAGCCCGTCAAGTTCGAACAGCCCATCCGCTCCGGCGGCTGGCCGGTTAGCTGGTCGCTCGCATCCGTCTTCTACGCCATCGGCGAGGGCCTGGCCGGCATAGAGGACGAAGGGCGCGCGTTCGACCGCGTGAAGGTCTCGCCCCGCTGGGCGGCCACCGAATCGGCGCGCAACCGGGTCACGATGCACTATCCTGCCTCGGACGGCTACTGCAGCTATCGCTACCGGCTGGACGAGAAGAAGGGGCGCATCGTGCTGGACCTGACCGGCAGCTTCGAGTCCGGCCGCATCCACTGCCTGCTGCCCGAAGGCGCGCAGGCGACCGGGGTCTCGGTGGGCGGCGAGGACGTGCCGTTCGAGAACGTGACCGTGGAGGACTCCGCTTACGTGGACTTCGCCCTCGACGCACTGCCGACGGGGCCGATCAACATTGACTACTCGGCATAGGAGGCCGCTGAAGCCCTGGTAGGTCCGGCGTCCCCGCCGGACAGGGCGCGGCGAGACGCCGCGCCTACCCCATCAAGGAGTAGGTGCCGCGGGATCAAGGAGTTTTTCAACAGGCGGATAGAAACCAGACGGAGAGCAAGCAAGATGCCAACCAAAGTAGCGTTCATCGGCGGCGGCAGCGTGGGGTTCACCCGGAAGTTGGTGCGCGACATCCTGAAGGTGCCCGAACTGCATGACACGCACTTCGCCCTGCACGACATCAGCGAGCGCAACCTGGACATGGTGCGCCGGCTCCTGGAGAAGGACATCGCCGCCAACGAGCTGCCCGCGCGGCTGAGCACCTCCCCGGACCGTCGGGAGGCCCTGGAAGGCGCCGACTACGTGATCAACTGCACCCGCATCGGCGGGCTGGAGGCGTTCAAGCTCGACATAGAGATCCCGCTGAAGTACGGAGTGGACCAGTGCGTGGGCGACACCCTCTGCGCCGGCGGCATCATGTACGGCCAGCGAAACGTGCCCCAGATACTGGCCTTCCAGCGCGACATGGCCGAGGTCGCCGCCGAAGACTGCCTGTTCCTCAGCTACGCCAACCCCATGGCCATCAACACGTGGGCCGCCCTGGACGCCCGCGACCGGGGCGAGGGCGTGGATACCATCGGCCTGTGTCACGGCGTCGAGGGCGGCTGGATGCAGATCGCTACGGTCCTGATGGGCGACGGTGACGGGCGCTACGGCGAAGGGCCGGAGGCGTGGGTGCGCGAGGCGCACGAGCGGGTCCAGATCACCTGCGCGGGCATCAACCATCAGACCTGGTATATCAAGATCCTGTTCGACGGGCGTGAGGTCGGCGCCGAGGAACTGCTGGAAGGTTTCGAGAACCATCCGCGCTTCAGCCGGACCGAGAAGGTGCGCATAGACGTGCTGCGCCGGCTCGGCTGCTACTCGACCGAGTCGAACGGCCACCTGTCGGAATACGTGCCGTGGTATCGCAAGCGCCCGGAGGAGATCGAACGCTGGATTGACATGTCGAGCTGGATCAACGGCGAGACGGGCGGCTACCTGCGCGTCTGCATCGAGGGGCGCAACTGGTTCGAGACCGACTTCCCGCAGTGGCTCGAAGAGGCCGGCGAGCCGCTGGAGGACTACACCCGCTCCCGCGAGCACGCCTCCTACATCATTGAGGCCCTGGAGACCGGACGCCGCTACCGGGGCCACTTCAACGTGCGCAACCGGGGGGTCATCACCAACCTGCCGCCCGACTGCATCGTCGAGGTGCCGGGCTACGTGGACCGTCTCGGCGTGCACATCCCCGTCGTGGGGGACTTGCCCATGGCCTGCGCGGCCACCTGCCGTGCGTCGGTGGACGTGCAGCGCATGGCCAAGGGGGCCGCCGTGCGCGGCGACGTGCGCCTGCTGAAGCAGGCCATGCTGCACGACCCGCTGACCGGTGCGGTGTGCAACCCGGAGGAGGTCTGGCAGATGACCGACGAGATGCTGGTCGCCCAGGCCGAGTGGCTGCCCCAGTACAGCAAGGAGAACATCGGAGCCGCCCGCCGGCGCCTGGCCGATCCCAAGGTCGAAACCACCGACTGGCAGGGCGCCGCCCGCAGGGAACCGCGCACCGTCGAGGAGCTGCGCGAAGGCCAGGACGCGGCCGTCATGGATGCCGACAAGGCCGACGGATAGCAGACTGAACCACGGAGACACGGAGGACACGGAGAAAGACACAAAGTACTATAACAGCAGGATAGCCGGCATAGGGCTACCAGAGACAAGCCCAGGGCCCGCCCATGCATCCTGTGTATCCTGGCCATCGCCATTGTCCGTCTTACGTCGTGCTCGTTGTGTCGTTGTGGTTAGTAGGTTGCCGTTCTCCGTGTTCTCCGTGTCTCCGTGGTGAGAACAGACTGAGGAGGGAGTGAACGTGCCCGGGCGACCGAACATCCTGTTCCTGATGTCCGACCACACCAACGCGCAGGCGGCGGCGCCGGACAGCCAGTGCCTGACCCCCAACTGGGACGCTCTGGCGCGGGACGGGCTGCGCTTCGCGCACTGCTACACGACCAACGCCATCTGCTCGCCCGCGCGGGCCTCCCTGATGACCGGCACCTACCCCTCGACCCACGGGATGTGGGACTGCACCCACACCCAGCGGAAGGAGTGGGTGAACGTCAGCGACCGGCTCACCTACTTCTCCCAGCGCCTGGCCGAGGCGGGCTACGTGAACGGCTACTTCGGCAAGTGGCACGTCGAGCAGACGCACCGGCTCGACGAGTTCGGCTGGCATGAAGCCGACGAGAGCTGCGCCGCCGTCCGGCCGGAGCGCATCGAGGGGCAGGACGTCGTCGTGCCGCGGGAGGGCTACCGTCCCTACCGCCTGGCCGCCGTGGCGTGGGAGGGCGAATCGGAGCACCATCCGGCCTACGAGAAGGGCATCGAGTTCATCCGCCGACACGCCGGCGGGGACCGGCCGTTCTGCTGCTTCGTGTCGACGGCCGAACCGCACGACCCCTACGATCCGCCCGCGCGCTTCATGGAGCTGTACGACCTGGACTCGGTCCGCGTCAGCCCCACCCTCCGGGAGGAGGGCGGCGACAAACCGGAGGTCATCGCCCGGATGCGGGAGGTCTGGAAGGACCTGACCGAGGCCGACTGGCAGCGCGTCTCTGCCGCCTATTGGGCGGTGATAAGCTGGCTGGACGCCGAGACCGGCCGCATCGCGGACGCGCTGAAGGAGGCCGGCGTCTATGAGGACACCATCATCGTGGTCACCGCCGACCACGGCGACATGCTCGGCGCCCATGGGCTGGCGACCAAGGGCGTGGGCACCTCCTACGAGGAGGTCTACAACATCCCGCTGATCCTGAAAGCGCCGGGCATGAGAGCGGGCGAGGACCATGCGCACAAAGTCAGCCTGGTGGACATCGGGCCGACGCTGCTGGACCTGTGCGGTGCGGCTCCGATGGAGCCCTGCCACGGACGCTCGCTGCGGCCGGTGCTGGAGGGCGGCGCCGACCGCGCCGATTGGCAGGACGCCTACGGCGAGTTCTTCGGCCAGCGGTTCGTCTACACGCAGCGCATCGTCTGGCACGGGG